>NZ_AKIN01000146.1:0-4998 GCF_000309405.1 Vaccinium witches'-broom phytoplasma str. VAC | reverse complement strand
TATCATAAAAAATTATATAAACAATTTGATATAATAATTATTTAAAAAAGAGCGGTATTTTTTTATTTTTAAAGCTTAAATACAACGTTAAAAAAACCAAGATCTATTTTTTTTAACATTATTATTTAATCTATCTAATTCTTGCAATTTCAAAAACAGTTCTTTTTCAGTATTGCTGATTTTTGTAGGAGTTTTTATCTTAACAACAACATAATGGTCTCCCTTGCGAGAAGAATTTAAATAAGCTATTCCTTTGTTTTTTAACCTCAACTTTGTATCCGTTTGGGTTCCTGATGGGATTTTAAGTTCCACATCTCCATAAATAGTCGCTACACTAATGGTAGTTCCTAAAACAGCTTGATAAAAATCAATGAAAAGAGTGGTAATAATGTTTTGTTCATCTCTTTTAAAATTTTCATGCGGTCTTACTTTAATATCTACTAATAAATCGCCATTAGCAGTGCCTAAATGACCACCATTACCGTTTTGAGGCGATCTTAAAGTCATACCGCTTTCCACACCAGCCGGTATTTGCAAATTCATTTGTTTAACTTTTTTGACTCTTTTTTGCCCCTTACAAGAAGAACATTTGTGCAAAATAGTTTGTTTTTCGCCACGACATTGTGGACAAATTTGTCGAGAAGGAATATTGCCTAAAATAGTTTGTTGGTTAACAACAACATAACCATTACCATGACAATAAGAACAAGTTTGCACGCTTTGAGCGTTTTTAGCCCCTGTTCCTCGACAATGTTGACAATCTTCTTCTACGTGAAATTTAATGTCTTTTTCTACTCCTAAGGCAGCTTCTAGAAAATCAATTGTAATTTCAATATGCAAGTCTGCTCCAACATTATTGTTACGTCCTTGTCGTTGAGAACCAGAACTGCCAAAGAAATTTTCAAAAAGATCTTCAAAGTTGAACGAACCGCCGCCGCCAAAGCCTTCAAAACCGCCACCAAAACCACCAGTTTCGCCAGTGTGACCAAAACGATCATAATTAGCTTTTTTATTAGGGTCTTTTAAAGTTTGATAAGCTTCTTGTACTTCTTTGAATTTACTTTCAGCATCTGCTTCTTTATAAACATCTGGATGAAATTTTTTAGAAAGTTTTCTATAAGCGGATTTAATTTCACTCTCGCTAGCTTCTTTAGTTAAACCTAAAACGCTATAATAATCTTTTTTTTGTTTCAAAATAAATCTCCTAATTAGAATAATAATTTACATTTACAATAATAAAAGAAACCAAAAAAAGTCATAAAGGCTTTTTTTGGTTCATTAAAATATTAAATTAGATTATTATTTTTTTTCTTCTTCAAATTCAGCATCAACTGTTTTATCGTCATTTTTATCGTTATCATGGTTATGATTATGACTGTGGTCGTGCGCGTTTTTAGCTTGCTCTTGCGCTTGTTGATAAGCTTGAAGAGTAATGTTTTGCGCTTCTTTTTCTAAAGTTTTTAATTTTTCTTTGATGACAGATTGATCATCACCTTTTAAAGCTTCTTCTAAGTTTTTAATATGTTCTTCTACTTTAGCTTTTTCTTCAGGGTTAACTTTGTCTTTCAAATCTTCTAAAGTTTTTTGAGTTTGGAAAATTAGTTGTTCTGCGTTATTACGTGTATCAATTTTATCTCTTTGGATTTTATCAGATTCAGCGTTTTCTTCAGCTTCTTTAATCATACGATTAATTTCTTCTTCTGATAAAGAACCAGTTCCAGAAATAGTAATTTTTTGTTCTTTATTAGTGCCTAAATCTTTCGCTTTAACAGAAACAATACCGTTAACATCAATATCAAAAGATACTTCGATTTGAGGAACTCCTCTTGGAGCAGGCGGAATATCGTTTAAACGGAAACTTCCTAAAGTTTTATTTTCTTTCGCTAAAGGTCTTTCTCCTTGTAAAACGTGGATATCAACAGAAGGTTGATTATCAGTAGCAGTGGAGAAAATTTGTGATTTAGAAGTCGGAATAGTAGTGTTTCTTTCGATTAATTTAGTGAAAACATTGCCTAATGTTTCAATCCCTAAGGAAAGCGGAGTTACATCTAAAAGAACTATATCTTTAACATCTCCCATTAAAATACCACCTTGAATAGCAGCTCCCATAGCAACTACTTCATCAGGGTTAATGCTTTTATTAGGATTTTTTTTCAATTCTTTTTTCACTAATTCTTGAACAGCAGGAATTCTTGTTGAACCACCCACTAAAAGAACTTGATCAATTACTTCCTCTTTAATATTAGCATCAGTTAAAGCACGTTTCACAGGCACTAAACAACGTTCTACTAAATCACGTGTTAATTCATCAAATTTAGCTCTTGTTAAAGTGTATTCTAAGTGAAGAGGTCCGCTTGTAGGATTCATACTGATGAAAGGTAAAGAGATTTGCGTAGAAACGATACCACTTAATTCTTTTTTTGCTTTTTCAGCAGCATCTTTTAATCTTTGAGTAGCGATTTTATCTTTAGATAAATCCACTCCATTATCTTTTTTAAATTCTTTAATTAAAAATTCAATAATACGTTCATCGAAATCATCACCACCAAGTTTGTTATCACCGGCAGTAGACAAAACCGAAAAGTTACCTTCAGCTAAATTTAAGATAGAAACATCGAAAGTTCCTCCTCCTAAATCAAAAACTAAAATATTTTGTTCTTTTTCGCTTTTATCAATGCCGTAAGCTAAAGCAGCTGCTGTTGGTTCATTAATAATTCTTTTCACTTCTAAACCAGCAATTTTACCGGCATCTTTAGTCGCTTGTCTTTGTGAGTCATTGAAATAAGCAGGTACAGTAATAATTGCTTGGCTAACTTCATCCCCTAAATAATCTTCTGCTTGTTTTTTTAAATTTCTTAAAATCATAGCACTTATTTCTTGGGGAGTATATTTTTTGTTGTTTACATCAACAGTATAACCTTTCTCACCCATATGTCTTTTCACAGAAATAATGGTGTTAGGGTTAGTAAGCATTTGTCTTTTAGCTACTTCACCTACCATGATTTCGTCGTTTTTAAACGCTACAACTGAAGGAGTAGTTCTACTACCTTCCGCATTAGGAATAACTTTAGCTTCTCCGCCTTCCATTACAGCAACACAAGAATTAGTTGTTCCTAAGTCAATACCAATAATTTTATTTGTTTTCGCCATTTTTATTTTCACTCCATTCATTTACTTTTACCATAGCTGGTTTAATAATTTTATCTTTGTATAAAAAGCCTTTTTGTAAAACAACAACGTTAACGCCGTTTGGTTGTTTTTCATCAGAAATTTTTTCTACTGCATGATGATATTTAGGATCAAATTTCTCGCCTAAAGCTTTTATTTCTACAACGCCGTCTTTTTCTAAAACATCGTTAATTTGCTTGTTAATCATTTTAAAACCAAAGAGAAATTTTTGCAACATTTCATCTTCAGTAGGCATTTCTAAAACTTGTCCTAATCGTTCTAAAGGGACTAAAATGTCGGTAATCAAATTCATAGAAGCGTATTTAACGTCTGCTAATTTTTCTTTTTGAAGTCTTTTTTTCAAATTCTCTAAATCTGCTTGAGATTTTAATTTTTCATTGATAAATTCGGTTTTTAATTGTAATAATTCCGCTTGTAAATCTTTTTCATCTTTTTTGGACGATGAATTGTCTTTATCATGGGAATTAGAGGATGATTGTTCATCCTTTTTTTTATCACAACCATCGCAATCCTTTTTAGAAGATTTTTCTGGTTGATTGTTTTTGCTTTCTTCTTGAGAAGCGTTGTTTTTTTGATCACCGTGACAACCACAATCTTGGTCTTTTTTAACTTCTTCAGTTTGATGATTTGGTGTTTTCATCTTTTCTTCATTATTATGTGTTTTTTTATTTTTATTCATGCAAAAATAAACTCCTATTTATTCCAATTTATAATTATTTTTATCATATAGCTGTGACAAATGAGCGGATAAATATTCCAAAAGAGGGACAATTTCTTGAAAATTCATGATAGTCGGTCCTAAAATAGCAATTGATCCTTTTTCATTTTCATTAATATCATAAGGAATAGAAATAATCATAAATTTATTGTACGGCATTAAGCTAATTTGATTAGCGAATTTATAAATAACTTCTTCATAATTAAAAAAAATTCTGTTTAATTCTTCATTTTCTAATATTTTAAAAATGTCTTTCGCGGATGTAAGGTCTTTGCATTCCGAATTATCGTAAAAATTAGAAACACCATATACATAAAAATTATCAGTCGCAAAATTATAAAAGGTTTCGACCAAAGATTGTACCAGTTGTTCTTTATATTCGGTATATGCTGCAAAAATGGTAGCAACAATATCGCTTTTCAGAATTTCTATTGCTTCATATAAATATTTACCAATTAACAAATGATTTAATTCAGAAAATATTATTTGCAAATCTTGCAATGACAATTCGCTATCTTTTTCTAAAACGATATTTTGATGTTGAACATTGCCATTATTGGTAACAATTAAAATAAGGGCTTGTTCTAAATTTAAAGGAATCAAATCGATTTTATTAATTTTATTAGTTTTTAAAACATCAGGACCTATCATTAAAGTCGCATAATTAGTTAAATTACTTAATAGCTCTAAAACTTCTTTAATAATTTTTTCTTTATTTAAACTTTTTTTATTTAAAATTTGGTCAAATAAAGAAATCATTTTAATAGTTTCATTATTGCGTGTTATTAAATTATTAAAATAAAAAGCATAACCTTTCAAAGAAGGTATTCTGCCGCTAGATTTATGAGTTTTTTTTAAATAACCTTTTTTTTCCAATTGTGCCATATCATAACGAATAGTAGCGCTGGAAAAATTTAAATAAGGCAAACTCGCTATCAATTTAGAACCAACAGGTTGATCTTCTTTGGAATAATTTTCAACAACGGCCTTTAAAATCAATCTTTTTCTATCAGAAAGCAAAATAATACTCCTTGGCACTCATTTAATATGACTGCTAATAGTATTATATTAATTTTTATATCAAATGTCAA
>NZ_AKIN01000147.1:0-12511 GCF_000309405.1 Vaccinium witches'-broom phytoplasma str. VAC | reverse complement strand
TAATAGTTAGTCTTAAAGAATTTTTAAAAAACAAAAAGTGTCTAAAGTTTTGGAACACCTCAGTACTTCCTCGTTTTTAGCAAATAAAAAAACGAATTAAGCGGTTTATTTTTTTTGAATAGGAGTTCAAACAACCAGTCTTACTAATATTTGTAAACTATTCAAATATTTTTCTTCGAACTCAAAATGAATTTCTTTAATTGCGGTTTCGTTATCTTTAATAATTTCAATTTTTTCACATTTTAATTCCATTAATTTTGTTTTTAAGGCGTTCTTATTTGGCATTCTTTTTTCTCATTCATACTTAACAACTCCTTTTTTTCATAATTTCTTTTTTCCTTTAAACGGCTCTTTTTTGAGGAGGGCAACAATATTTTTTAATTTTCAATAATAAGGGAATGACGCTTAACAAAATACCTATCAAAAGAAGATTATTAAGACAAACACCAAAGAATCCTTGGGCCTCTTTGTAATGATCGCCACCCAAAAACTTTAATAAAGAATCATTTAAAGCGCATTTTGAATGAGGATTCATAAAATTATAAGGATAAATATACCATTTTTGATCACTCACAAAACCCAAAAACAAAGAATAAAAGAGATAAAAGAGAGGATGGAACAAAACCATTAAACTTTGTTTAAATTTTAAACAAACTATATCCTGATTAAAAAAATAAAATAAAACATATAAAATAGGAAAATAAGTATGTTCAAAACAACTAATATGCCAAGGATTAGTTGTTAAAAGGTTCCATTCGGAATAAGGAGCAGCAATTAACCACCAAACTAAACCTGTTAACAACATATCCACTAAAACGATAAAAGAAAATAAAGAATATGATTTTCGATGTTTAAATTTAGTAAGACTAAGTATTAAAAAAAGAATGACTAAAAAATTGCTTTGAGCGGTAAAAAAGTACAAAGCAGCATATAAAACACAATAAACAATTAATTTTTTTTGTTCCCGAAACAATAAAGGAGTTAAGTTGAAAAAAGTATTCATTTTATAAAGATATAATACTTTATCCACATAAACAAACACAGCAGTGATTAAAAAAAGAATAATAAATGCTGTTTTAGAAAATGTATTTCTTTGGGTTGTTAGATTATTTCTCATTCTTTTTTTCATATTTAAACTGTAAGATCATCAACTTTAAAATAAATTTCATCAATCTTTTTATTCTTTTTATAATAATATTTATTCTTAAAAGATAGTTTTTGTATCATCTTCTCAAACTCCTTTGCCTATTTTGGTTTTTTTTATAAAAAAGATAAATTTTTTTGGGTTTTCTCATTAACCTGCTTTTATCCTCTGCTGTAATCTGCTATTCTTTCTTTTAGCTTACCGAGGATATGAAGTGCGTCATTATCAGACGTTGTAGTTTGTGAAGCTACTTCAAATAAGGCCTCTTTGGAACCCTTAACAAATAAAAAAATCGCATTAAGCGGTTTAGTTAATTATTTTTTTGAATAGAAGTCTAAACAATCGATCTCGCTAAGATATTTTTTTTCACTTTTTTATTTAATTTAATATGATTCCATTATACTTTTTTGTAATAGTTTAGCGGTTTTTTATTTTTTTTCATAAAAAAGACCTTCATATTTTGAGAATCGTGAGGGTTATTTTTTAAACCAAATCTTTAATTAAGTTTTTTCAGCAATGAGGAAATAAATCACATATTCAAAAAATTAACTTATATTTGTTCTTTGGAATAATATTCTCTCAAATATTTGCTGGTTCAATAACATTTAAATATCAAACAGATTCCGATATAAGAACATTTAAAAGACATTTCTGAATATGTTTTATCAATCTAATTGACTAGCAGATGTGTTTACGTATTTATTTATAATATAATCAATTAATTCAATATGTTATGGTTGTAATTATTATTATCTCCTCCTTTAATAGATAGGACTCTCTACAATTTGATTGTAATAATTCTTTTGTTTAAAATTAAATAATTAGCAATATCAAAAATATGGATGTTTTTTGTTCATCTTTCATTTATCTTTGTGCCTCTTTTTTTCTATTATTATAGGAAATTTATTAACTTTTGGCAATATGTTGAAAATTTTATTTGGGCTTCATTATGTTAAAATTATAAAATATATCTATTTATTTTCATTTCACTCTTTATAAAAAAACATTTTAATTTTATTTTCTTTCAGACTAAAATAAAATTAAAATGTTTTTTTGTTTAATTGATCTAAATTATTATTTTGGAGCGGACGAGGGGAATTGAACCCCCGTCTCATGCTTGGCAAGCACGTATAATAGCCACTATACGACGTCCGCGTTCTTTAAGTCAAGAATTTCGTTTTTTAAAAAAATAATTTCTAAAAAACTACAACATATATATTAACAAAAAAATAAGAAAAATTTAAAACAAAATGATTGGTGCCCTTAACGAGAATCGAACTTGTATTTCATCATTACCATTGATGTGTTTTGCCATTAAACTATAAGGGCTTTTGACGCTCTTGTATTATTTTATCATATAAAACCTAATTTAAGAAAAAATGTTATAAATTAATTATTAAAAAAACTTTTTCTTTCATTTTATTAACATTTTTTATAAATATTTGTTCACTTTCCAAATAAATAATATATAATAAAAGAGGTTAATTTAAACTAATTTTAATAAAGAGGAGTTTTTAACAATGGAACAAAAAAGATTTCAGGGTGAAGTAAAGTGGTTTAGAATTGATATGGGGTATGGTTTCATCCAACTTATTACTGACAAACCTAAAGTAGAAGGACAAACAGACGACGAAATTTTCTTTCATTACTCAGCTATCCAATTAGACAACAGCGAATACAGAACAGAAGGACATCGTTCTTTAAAAGCCGGTGAAAAAGTTGAATTCACTATTAAAGAAATTGACGGACGTACACAAGCTGTTGATATCGTTAAAGTAAAATAATAATTCATTAATTTGAAATATATTTTAAAAAAAGACTTTTAAAGTCTTTTTTTTTAATGTATAATATGTTTTTATTATTTTAAACAAAAAATTTTATGGAGAAAATAAATGAAAAAATTTAGTAGCGAAGCAGTAACTAAAGGTCATCCTGATAAAATAGCGGATCAAATTTCTGACGCTTTATTAGACGCTTATTTAAGTGAAGATCAAGAGGCTAAAGTGGCTATCGAAACAGTTGTTACTAGCCAAAAAGTTATCATTTTTGGCGAAATTCAAACTAGTTCTCCATTAGCTCCTCAACAAGTAGAAAAGATTATTAAAAACACTGTTCAACAAATAGGATATGACAGAAAAAACGAAAATTTTTCTTATGATGAATTATCTATCGTTAATTTAACTCACGAACAATCAGAAGAAATAAATAAAGCAGTTTTAAATAAAGGCGCCGGAGATCAAGGTTTAATGTTTGGTTATGCCACCAACGAAACACTAACCTTTTTGCCTTTGAATTTCTTTTTAGCTAAAGCTTTAGCTTTAAAATTGACAGAATTAAGAGAAAATCAAACTTTACCTTTTTTAAGGCCGGATGGTAAAACTCAAGTAACTATTTGTTATGATGAAAACAATAAACCTCTTTATGTAGAAGCCATTGTGGTTTCTTGTCAACACGAAAAAAATATTACTCAAGAAGAAATTAAAGAAGAGATTATAGAACATGTTATCAAACCAGTTATTGATCCTCAATTAATGAACGAAAAAACCAAGATTTTCGTCAATCCATCTGGTAGTTTCGTTAATGGCGGTCCTGATTCGGACGCTGGTTTAACAGGTAGAAAAATTATTCAAGACACTTATGGCGGGGAAGTTCATCATGGCGGCGGCTGTTTTAGCGGTAAAGATGCTTCTAAAGTAGACCGTAGTGGCGCTTATATGATGAGATATTTAGCTAAAAATATCGTTGCTGCTGGTGTTTGTGATAAATGTGAATTACAAATTTCTTACGCTATCGGAATAGAACAACCAGTAGGTTTATTTATTAATACCTTTAACACTAATAAAGTACCTGAATCATTAATTATCCATACAATTCAACAAAATTTTGATTTAACTCCGCAAGGAATTATTAATCAATTAAAACTAAAACAACCCCTTTTTCAAATAACTGCTAGAGATGGACATTTTGGCAGACAAGATGATTTATTTGAATGGGAAAAAACCGATAAAATAGCTTTTTTTCAAAAATTATTAACATAAATGTTATGAAGTTATATAATATTAATATAAGCAAATGTTAATAAAATAATTATAAACAAGGATTCTAATTTATGAATGTTAAAAAATTAGTCAAAGAAGTATCTTTTCGTAATGAAAATTTTAGTCAATGGTACGCAGATGTTTGTTTGAAATCAGAATTGATTGATTATTCCGATGTCAAAGGTTTTTTTATTTATTTGCCGTATGGTTATTCTCTATGGGAAATGATTCAACAATTTATGAATCAAGAATTAAACAAAACTAACCATCAAAACGTGTATTTTCCTTTAGTATTTACAGAAAATTTATTTCAAAAAGAACAGCAACATATTGAAGGATTCGCACCTGAATCAATGACTATCAGAAAAATAGGCGATAAAACTCTGCCAGAAAAATTAATTATTAGACCTACTTCTGAAGTGTTATTTTCTCAATATTATGCTAAAAAAATAGTTTCTTATCGCGATTTACCTAAATTATTTAATCAATGGTGCAGCGTTGTTCGTTGGGAAAAAACCAATAAACCTTTTTTAAGAAGTAAAGAATTTTTATGGCAAGAAGGGCATACAGTTCACGCTACAAAAGAAGAAGCTTTAAAAGAAAGCTTCGATATTTTACATTTATATAAAAAATTAGGTCAAGAATTGTTAGCCATCCCTTTTGTTTCTGGCAAAAAAACCGAAAAAGAGAAATTTAAAGGCGCGGAAGTTACATATTCTATTGAAGCTTTAATGTATGATGGACAAGCTTTACAAGCTGGAACTTCGCATTATTTAGGAACTAAATTTTCTGAAGCTTTTGAGATCACTTTTCAAGATGCTAATTTGCAAAAACAATTCGCTCATCAAACCTCTTGGGGCATTTCTTCTCGCTTAATAGGAGCTTTAATTATGGTTCACGGTGATGACGAAGGTTTAGTGATGCCGCCTTATATCGCTCCCGTACAAATCGTCATTGTACCTTTACAAATGAACAACGAACAAGTAGCGAAAAAAGCGCACCTTTTATACCAACAATTAAGCACTTCTTATAGAGTGAAAATAGATTTACAAAATAAAAATATAGGTTGGAAATTTAGTAATCACGAACTTAAAGGCATACCTTTAAGAATAGAAATCGGTAAAAAAGAATTAGAAAATGGAGAATTAACTCTTTTTATCAGACACAATTCTACTAAAATAAAAGTGGCTGAAAAAGATTTATTAGAAGCAATACCTCTTCTATTAAAAAAAATTCACCAAGAAATGTATCAAAAAGCTTCTTATCATGTTACAAAGAATACTTATCAAGCTAAAACTTATGATGAATTTAAAGAACATCTGCAAAAAACAGGATATATTAAAATGAGTGTTTATGAAAATGAAGCTGAAGAAATTATTAAAAAAGAGACAGGCGCTACTGCTCGAGTTATTTTAGATGAACCTTTAATAACAGAAATTTGCCCTGTAACCAATAAAAAAGCTAACCAAACAGTTTTATTTGCTAGAGCTTATTAATAAATTAATTTATCCTAAGAAGATCCTTCTGAGGATAAATCACACATGCTTTGACATTTGTCATATTATATGTTAGAATAAAAATAGTTATTTCCATAAAAGTAAAAAAAGGGAAATAAAAGGGGATTTGATTACTTAGATATATGGAAAATGATGATTTAACAGAGAATTTAAATAATACTATTTATAGCCTATTTTTCGCTTGTGCGAAAAATAAGAAAGAGGTTATAAATTAAAGTGGACTATTTCAACGTTTATATAATGATTTTTGGATTAATTTTGTTGAATGCTTTTTTTGCTGCGGTCGAAATTTCGTTAGTAACTTTAAGCGAAAGTAAAATTAATTTAGAAATTAAAAATGGTTCTAAAAAAGCTTTAAAAATAAAAAAATTAAAAGAAACTCCTACTCATTTTTTATCTGTTATTCAGATAATGATTCATATTTTAACCTTTGTTCAAGGTTATCTTTTGAAAAATGATTTAGGAATTCATTTCACAATCGGTTTAGTTGTTTTTTCTATTGTTTTTGGGGAAATTACTCCAAAAAGAATAGCTTTAAACTTTCCTTTGAAAACAGCTTATTTTTTATTAGATCTGTTCAATATTTTTTGTTTCATAACTAAACCTATCGTTTGGTTATTGAACCAGATAAGCAATATTATTTTATATGCTTTAGGAATGGATCCACATAAAAAAAATGATGCTGTAGCTGAAGATGAATTGAGATATTTGCTAAACACTTCTTACCGTAAAGGTATTATCGATAGTAGCGAGAACAATATGATTCAAAACATTTTTGACTTTGATGAAACCAAAGTTTCGGATGTAATGCGTCATAGAAAAGAAATTATCGCTATTAAATCAGATGTTACTCGTGAAGAATTAACTGATTTGATTTGTTCGGAAAAATACACAAGATTCCCTGTTTATGAGGAAAGTGTTGATAAAATAATCGGTATCGTTCACGTAAAAGATGTTTTTAAAGGGTTAATGAAAGTGGATAAAAACCATTTACAATTCAACATTAAAGATTTCCTTCGCAAAGCTTATTACGTAATGGAATTTAAAAACATTAGTGAATTATTTAAAGAAATGCAATTGAAACAAAACCATATTGCTATTGTAGTTGATGAATATGGTGGAACTGCTGGGATTGTCACTATTGAAGATGTAATTGAAGAAATTCTAGGTGATATAGAAGATGAATACGACAAACAGAACCAAGAAATTATCCAAATTTCTGAACACGAATATATCATCAAAGGAACTACTCACTTATACGATATAGAAGAAGAATTAAAAGCAGATTTACCTATTGATGATTACGAAACTTTAAGTGGTTTTATGTTAGGGAAATTTAAAAGAATTCCTGAAAATAACGAAAAAATTAAAATAATTTATAATAATTGGAAGTTTGATGGTTTAGCTCATGACGGTTTAGTTATTACTAAAATTAAAGTGTCTAAAATTGAACCAGTTCAACAAATAACTCAAAACTCTGAAGAACAACCAGAATTATAAAAAGTTTAATCTATTTTAAAAGAAGTTTTTTTAACTTCTTTTTTTGTGCGTTGATAACGATAAATTTTTTTATGCGTTAAAAACGATTAAATTAAAAAAATGACTATAAAATGAAAAAATACTATTAGAAAGTTTTTCCTCGTTTATGGAATCCTTATTTTACCAATTAAATCTCAAAAAATTAGAAAAAGCATTAAATACCGATTTTGCAAAAGGTTTAGATAATACTAAAGTTCAACAAAAGCGTTTAAAAGATGGTTTTAATCGTTTGCAAGAACCGGTTGCTGTTTCCTTTTGGAAAACATTTAGAAAACAATTTAATGATTTGTTTGTTTATCTTTTATTAATAGCATCTGCTATCTCTTTTGTAATGGGTTTTATTTCCCATCAAAAAGAAGAAATTTTGGAAGGTATTTTAATTTTAATCATTGTTTTAATTAATGCTTTTTTGGGCGTTATTTATGAAAATAAAACTCAAAAATCATTATTAATGGTTAAAAACAAAACCAAACCTTATAGTAAAGTTTTAAGAAATAACCAAAAACAATTGATTTCTCAAGAAGAGCTGGTTGTAGGAGATATAGTTTTTTTAGAAACCGGGGACATTGTTCCGGCTGATATCAGGTTAATCCAATCCAACCATTTAAAAATTAATGAATCAGTGTTAACAGGTGAAACTTTATCAGTTGCTAAAAAACATCAAGATAACGATCCACCTTTTAATTTATTTAATGCTTTTAACATAGTTTTCATGAGCACAGTCGTGGTGTATGGCAACGCCAAAGGAGTGGTTTTAGCTACAGGAATGAATACTCAGATTGGTAAAATTACTCAATTTACCTTAATAAAAAAAACAACTAAAACTCCTTTAGAAAAAAATATTGCTCATCTATCTAAATTGTTGAGTGTTATTATCGCTTTTTTAATTATAATCAATTTTTCGTTAAACCTATTGAAACATTATTGGTTTGGCAAAAAAATCGATTTAACCGTTTTAAAACATTTTTTATTTTCTTCTATCGCTTTGGCGGTAGCAGTTATTCCGGAAGGTTTATTAGCTATTATCACCATTATTATGATTTTAGGAATTAAAAAATTAGCAAACCAAAAAGCTATCGTTAAAAATTTAAAAACTTTAGAAATCTTGGGAACTGTGAGTGTTATTTGTACAGATAAAACAGGCACTTTAACTTATAATAAAATGAATATTAAACATTTATATACATCGAACAAAGTTTTTTCGGTTAATAGCGCTTTACCTTTTCCCAAAGATGTTTTAAGATTGGTTCAATATGGTTGCTTATGTAATAATGCTAATACACAAAAAGACCAAAATAACAAGATCAATAATATTATCTCTGATCCTGTAGATCAATCTTTTATTGATTTAGCTCATTTATGGCAAATAGATGTTAATTTATTAAGAGAAGAAAATATACGCCTTAAAGAATTTCCTTTTGACGATAAACATAAATTAATGATTACTATTCATCGATTAAAAAGTCGTAAATATATCATTATTAAAGGAGCTGGAGAAATAATCTGTAATTTATCCAACTATGTAGATTGCCGAGGTGAAATGCAGGAAAAACAGTTAAATAATGAGCATCTGATAAACAATGAATTAACACGAATGACTCAAAAAGGTTATAAAGTGTTAGGTGTGGCTTATGTTGATTTTTTTCAAGAAGAATGGTTGCAAGAAGATATCGCTTTAGATGAATTATTGTCCCAATTGCAAAATAAAATAGTTTTTTTAGGTTTGGTTGCTATACAAGATCCTATTAGGCCAGAAATTTTTGCAGCTATTCAAGACTGTCGCAACGCTTCTATTATCCCTATTATGATCACAGGCGATCATTTATATACTGCCGAAAAGATAGCTAAAGAATTACAAATTTTAAAACATCCGCACGATTTAGCTATTAACGGAGATATGTTGGAACAAATGAGCGAAAGTGAAATGAATACTAAATTACCTTATATTAAAGTTTATGCTAGAACTAAACCAGAACAAAAATTAAAAATTGTGCAATATTGGCAGAAATTAGGTCATATTGTCGCTATGACAGGTGATGGAGTGAACGATGCTCCTAGCATCAAACAAGCTGATATTGGTATTTCTATGGGCGTAAATGGTACGGAAATCACTAAACAAACAGCTGATATCGTTTTAACAGATGATAATTTCAATACTATTAAAAACGCTATTGAAGAAGGAAGAAATATTTTTTTAAACATTAAAAAAAGTATTCTTTTTCTTTTAAGTTGTAATATGGGTGAAATAACTGTTATTTTATTAAATACTTGTTTGGGACATTTCTTTTTCACTTATGATTTTGTTATTCTTAGCGCTTTGCAAATTCTTTGGATTAATTTAGTCACCGATTCTTTAGTCGCTTTAGGGTTAGGTATGGAACCTAAAGAAAAAGAATTAATGAATCAAAAACCACGTAATATTAAAAAAGCCTTACTAACTCCTACTTTGTTTTATAAAATAGCTTTAGAAGGGTTCTTTTTAGGTTTATTAACTTTCTTAGCCGCTTGGATTGGTTATAAGTTGCATCCTCAGGAAGCAGCGAAATACGGACAAACTTTCGCCTTTTTTGCCTTATCTTTGTCGCAATTAGTACATGTTTTTAATTTAAGGCATTTACATAAATCGGTTTTTTCGCTTCAGACCAACTGGGCTTTAATTAAATTCTTTCTGATTAGTGTTTTTTTACAAATGATTATTCTATTCGTTCCTTTTTTAAAAGAAAACTTTCAATTAGCTGATTTATCGTGCAGAGACTTTCTCATCATTTTTATGTTATCGATGAGCCCTTTATTAGTGGTAGAGATAGCGAAAAAAGTTTTAAAAAGAAAGATTAATGATTAATAGATAAAAAAAAATAGATGATGTAAAAATCATCTATTTTTTTTATAAAAGAGTGTCGGTTATTGGCTCTAACATAATTAAATAACAATTTTGGGCGGATTTAGTTAAATGGAGATAAAAATGAATACCTACGGAAAAACTATCTCTAAATTTGTAAAAACCAGGGTTAAATTTAATATATGTCCTAGCGAAATAAATTTTTTTATCGATTAAATCATCGATATTTTTAATAATTAATTTTTTCTCTAAAGTATTATATTTGATATTGCTCTCTTTATTGACTAAAACAAAATTTTTAACATATTGATCGGCTGTTTCGACAGCAGAAAAACCTTTTAAATAATTTTTCCAAATTTTACTTTTGGGTAATTTATGAGAATTAATCATTTTTTGTGGATCAAAATCTAAGACAATTGGTTCTATAGAAATGTTTTTGTTAACAGGGATAAAAGATTTTATCATTTGGTTTTGATAAAATATCAAAATAGGTGTCCAAAATAAAATCCCTACCAATAAATTAATGAAGATGGTTTTTATTTTTAACATTTTTTAACCTTTAATGTGTATTTTTAAATAAACATCATTACGACAAGGGACAAAATATCAATAAAAACTGCTTTTTACTGATATCTAAAAAAAGTATCCCTAAAAATAATAAACTTTTTTAAAATCACGTCGTAAAAAAAATATTATTGTCTTTGATTTTACTCATTTTAACCATCTTTAAAACAAATAATCCCAAATTATTTTCAAAAGTGTGATATTATAAATTTTTAAGATAAAAATAAAATAATTTTCACAAAAACTTTCCTTTTTCCATTTTTATCAACTTATTTATTGATGCGCTCGTTTCTGTCTATTGTTTAAAACATTATAACATGGGAAAATAAATCATCAATATATCCTTAAATTGGTAATAAAAAGATTTTTTTGAGATAAAATAAATTTTGTAAAATTATTTATGTCAAATCATTTTCAAAAACCTGAAGAAAGGGATTTTTTCCAAATGAATAAAACTGTTAAAACATGTCTAATTTGGAGTATTTTAATGATAATGTCGATTTTTTGGATAAAAATAAATGCTAATTACGTTGCTGGTAGAGGTAAACCGAGAAATATAAACACAAATGATATTGGTGGAAATCCTGATCCCAACAAACCGACAATAGTTGATGCAAAAGAACAAGGAACTAGAGGAGAGAAAAAAGAAGGAAAAAACAAGAATAAAGGCAAAGTTCCTCAAAAAAGAGATCCAACAGGACAAGAACCTAAAAAAACAAAAAAAGAAGATAAACCTAAAAAAATCAAAGAAACATCCACTTCATTAAAACAAGATGCCCCAACCAACAATAACTCTTCTAACAATAACGATTCTAATAAAACTGATAAAGTTGGTAAAAACATTAACTTTTCTGATGTAGCAGGCATGGAAGAAGAAAAAAAATTGATGAAAATCATTATTGATTTTTTAAAAAATCCTCAAAAATACGAAGATGCGGGAGCTTACACACCTAAAGGAATTTTATTGTACGGTCCTCCGGGAACAGGTAAAACTTATTTAGCCAAAGCGGTCGCCGGAGAAGCTCAAGTCAATTTGAAAGCTGTTTCTGGTACAGAATTGTTGCCTCATTTCATTGGTGGTGGGGCTAAAAATATGGAAAAACTTTTTGAAGATTTAAAAAAGAATGCTCCTAGTATTTTATTTATCGATGAAATTGACACTTTCGGAGGAAAAAGAAATGATAACAATAACAAAGAAAAAGAATTGTTGATTGAACTTTTAACCCAAATGGACGGTTTTAAATCTAAATCTGATAAAGTTCCTGTGGTGGTTATTGCAGCTACCAACAGAAAAGAAATCTTAGATGAAGCTTTATTAAGGCCAGGAAGATTTGATTATTTAATTGAAGTAGGTTTACCTGATATTAACGCTCGCAAAGCAGTTTTAAAATTAAAAGCTAAAAATAAAAAACTCTTAGAAGAAATAGATTTACGTCAGTTAGCTAAAGAAACGCAAGGGCTAAATATGTCTCAATTAGATTCACTTTTAAATATAGCAGTTCTAATCCAAATAGAGAAAAACCTTCCTTCGATCAACCATCAAGTTATTGAAGAAGCAAAAGAAAATCTTTTATTAGGTTTATCTAAAACGACTAAAAAATATAATATAGATGAAAAAAGGATGGTTTCCTTGCATCAAGCGGGTAAAATATTAGTCAATGGCGTTTTACAAACCCATTGGATGAGTTCTTTGTCTAAAGTCCCTCATAATAACAATAAATTAATCGTGTTAACTAATAAAAATCAAAACGAAAATATCGCTAATAAAGAAAGATTGCTAAAAGAACGGGTGAGACCCAACAAAATGGTACCAAAAGAAAACAACTAATTTTTCTAAAATAAATACCTTTTAGAAAAAATTATTTATTAA
>NZ_AKIN01000148.1:0-3912 GCF_000309405.1 Vaccinium witches'-broom phytoplasma str. VAC | reverse complement strand
ATAAATAGAAAAAAATTATTACTTAATGTATATTTCCCGCAACCAAAAAATAAATAATTTTAACTTTCTTTCGAACTTATCACCTACTCTATACTTGAGCCCATGAACTTAACCATGTTTTGTCCTATATTCTAGGAGGCTTTTAGGAAAATCCAAGTTATTCTTATTTGCTACGTGATTACTTTAGGTACGATGATGACCTTGGCTTTCGCTAATTAAAGATTAGATAGGCAAACAACATTCAGCTAGGTAGGTCAAGAAGTTGATATTGAAATCAGAAAACTTTATTACTAAGGTTTGATAATTGAATTAGTCTCTATACTAACTATTTCCTTCCTCCTTGCAAACCGTTATCAGTTCCTTTCGGTTTGGATATATAATTGCTCCATTTATTGTGTTTAGGTCCGTTGCAAGACTTCTCCTTGGAATTCTTTCTTCTTGAGATATCATCTTGGACATGAACTCCTCCTCAATTCGCTTTTATCTTCTACTGTAATCCCCTATTCTTTAGTTTAGGAGACCGAGAATATGAAGTACGCTATTTTATCAAGCGTTGTATTTCGTTAAAATACTGCAAATAAGGCCTCTTTGGCGCTCATTTTATTTCGCTGTGATACTTCCTTTTCTTTTTTAACAAATAAAAAACCACATTAAGTGGTTTATTTAGTTATTTGTTGATTTTCTTTGAATAGGAGTCTAAACAATCAATCTCGCTAATTTTTGGTTAGTTCTTCTCCTTTGGAATCATATTCATAGATACAATTAATGGTTTTACCATCAGATTGATATTGAGTTGTTTTGGTTAGTTTTTCATCGGAATCATATTCGTAGATACAATTAATGGTTTTACCATCAGATTTATAAAAAGTTGTTTTAATTATTTTTTCATTGGAATCATATTCGTATTTTTCGATGTAATCAATTGTTTTATCATCAGATTTATAAATAACTCTTTTTAATATTGGTTCTGGAAATTCATCAGTATTGTAAACTTTGGCATAAGCTTTTTGAATATCTTCAATAGTAATCTTAACGGAATTACCTCTATTTGTATTCGAAATATTGATAGCTCTCTCATTGACTCTTGTAATAACTTTTAAAAAGTTTTCTAAAACTCTATTAGATTTTATTTCTTTTTCTCTTGAAAGTAATAATTCATTTAATTTGTTATTAATATCTTCAACTAAATAATTTTTGGCTTTTTCTGAATATTCATTACCTCTTTTTTTAATCATAAATTCTAAAAAATCTTTATGATCTTTAAAATCGCCAACTTTAACTTCTATTTTATAATCAAATCTTGATTTAATAGCTTCATCTAATTTTCTGAAAGTGATTTTAGTTGCTGCGATAATAAAAACAGGATGGTTAACATCATTTTCATTTGAAGTTAATTCGGTTTTGAATTGATTAACAACATTTTTTGCTGTATCCGAATTAGCTTCCAAACTACCTAAATCTGTAAAAATCGTGTCACATTGATCAAGAAAAATTAATAACTCCATTATTTTATTTTTTTGTGCTTCTTTTTTCACTGATTTGAATAAATTAATTACCAAATCTTTTTCGACTCCTTTGTATTTTTGGAAAAATAAAGAAGAAATGTCAAAATGATTTGCTTTTTCTATTTGTTGAATTTTGTTTTCGGTTGGTTGTGATAATTTTTGAAAATCTTTTTTAATCTTTATTATTTCATGATTAGTTTTTTTTCATTGACTCTTTGATATTTGTTGTTATTTTCCAATTAAAAAAAGATACCAATGATAATAAAATAAATAATAAAAATAAAAAGATAGAAATGACAGTTTTTTTTTTTTTTTGTAAAGGTTTTGATTTTTTCATTTTATTTTCTCCCATTTTGACTTCTCCTTTTTAAGTAAGATTTTTTGATTTGTTTATTTATTTTTCATTTTTTTTATTTGACAATTTTTTCTTTTTATAAATAAACTGTTATTCAATACACTGTATTTTAATACAGTTTATTTATTTTAAGGATTTTGGATTAACAATTTGTTTTAGTTTTTAAGAGTTTTCGTTATTGCTTGTTGCATAGCTACAATTTTAACTAAAAAATATAAGAAGATATTAAACATCTATTGTTAAACCTTTTTCGTAACCTTTGTTCTATAATTTTCAGCATAGCATGTTTAAAGATAATATTTATTTTTTTTTTCTGCATTCTGTATAATGAAATTTAGTTTACTGACTTAATTTTTCCATGACCATTAATACTTTCGTTGATGATTAAAAGGCCATATTATTTACAAATTTTAGAAAATATTTTATGAATAAAAACAATAACAACGTGAAACCAAATTTTTGCACTGTCGTCATTATGACCGTATTCCTCGATGTCATCAATGGTTTTGCAATCAGATTTGTAATGATTTGTTGTGATTAGTTCTTCTCCGTTGGAATCGTATTCACTGATTAAATCAATAATTTTGCCGTCTTCTTGGAAAAAAAGTTGTTTTAGTTAGTTTTATGTTGGAATTTTTTTCTTCGATGCAATCAAAAAACTGATTATTTTTGTTAATTTAGTCATGAGTTTTTCTTCCTTTCTATATTATTTTTATTTTAGGCATTTTTACAACTTACTTAGGTTAAGGTTAATGAAGTGTTTGACCTTTTGATAGTTTGGGATTTATTTTGTTTATTAATTTCATATATTTTTTATCAAATGACAAAATGTTTTTATAAGCATTTAATCCATAAATTTTAACAATTCATCAACACCTTTACATTCGGTATATAGGGATAAATCAGATGCGTTTCAGTTATATCAGAGCTTTGTATTTCCTAACTTTATTACAAATTGGTCTCCCTCCAAACCGTGCAAGCAAGTTTCCAAGCGCACGGTTTTCAGCAAAGCGCCTTTCATACTTTGGTTAGCTTCTTTGACCCTGTAAGGGTTGTTTTCCCTCTCCGTGGTCAGTCCGATTATCTTAATTATTCCAAATTAAGTTTTGCTTTGATACAACTTACTATGCCAGCCTCTTTGCTCTTGTGTCTATTAGGCTTTTTATTCCCTAATATAATATAGCTTTTAGGATTCTCAAATGTCCGTATATATTGCGCCTTAACTCACTTAGGTGCGATAATGCTACCGAATTTTGGTAGAACATATTTGAATTCGCGATGTTCTCGCTACTCGTGATAATATCTAAATATTTCCCCGATTTATTTTATATTAGATGTAATTCAAACTAATCGGATTCCTTAATAACTTGCTGACTTAGACTTCATTCTTGCTATGTTTTCTTTTTCGCTTAGCGTTCTCTGACCTTCGTCCGTATGAGTTATCGTCGTCTTGCGATAACTTCTTGGTTAATTATTTCGCCTCATTCTGCTTTCGTGTCTGCTGTAATTATTATTTCTTTCGATTTAAGAACCGACGGTATTTCTAATTTTACCGTGATATTACGCAATTATTACCTGTGTAGTAATTAGTTATATTGCACCATTATAGCGTTTATTTTTGTGCCCTGTTGCAAACGATAACTTTGATTATTATGTAACCTATTAGCGCCAACGATAAATTTGTTTGATATTTTTAATATCGAATGTCTTTTTAATAGCTCATTCTGACGCATCCTTTATTTTTGATCGCAAAAAAATTGTATTTTCATTTCAAAGGAATAAATTTTTTTTAAATCTCTTAATTCCTTAGATTTTAATTGATATTTGTCGTTTAATTCTTTATATTTAATTACCAAAAAAATTATAGCCATAATCAAAAATAAAATAAAAATGTTTATTGAAACCATTATCCATTTTTATATAAAACTCCTTTTTTAATTATATTAAAGTGTTTCTAAGAACTCTAAAATTAGAAAAAACAATAGAAAACCTCAATTTATTCTAAAAAATTTACTTTTTATAAATTTAAATTATTTATTAATTAATTTTATA
>NZ_AKIN01000149.1:0-3794 GCF_000309405.1 Vaccinium witches'-broom phytoplasma str. VAC | reverse complement strand
ATATTTTTTAAAATATATTTAAAAAATAATGAAAAAACCCCTTTTAATTATAACATAATTAAAAGGGGAACTGATTATTTATCTCTCGGTATTGGCCTTTTTTAAAGCAAAACTGATTGAAATATTTTGTAGATATTTTTTTAAAATGTATTTTTGTTGTTTTTTTAGACTCTTTTAATCTTTAATGATAAAAATTGTTGATGATGGTTTTTTTAACGATTTCAAATAAAAAAAATCTTAAAAAACCTTATTAAATAACAGATAAATCTTCATCCCTAGAAAAAAAGCATTTTTACTATAATGAAAAAACGTTTGTAAGTTGTTTCATTATAGTAAATTTTCCAAATATTCTTTGTTAATGGTTTCTTTTTCTAACAATTCATGAGATATTTTTTCTAATAAAGACTTATTTTAACAATAATTTGACGCGTTTTTTCTAACGTTTCATTCACTATTTTTTTTAATTTCTACATCAACAGCTTGTTTATCCGACAAAACTGAATCTTGCACAGGTCACTAAATCAGACATTCCTAATTTAGTGACCATTTGAATCGCTATTTGGTTAGCATATTTAAAATCGCTATAATTTCCTTTAGATATATCGTCAAACATTAATTATTCGGCTGCTCTACCACCTAAAAAAGTTGTAATTTACGCCAATATCCTGTTTTTAGAAGAAAAAAGAGTCTCTTTTTCAGCAGGCATCATTAAAAATTATAACCATCTGTATTTCCGCGCGGAATAATAGTTACTTTTTGGACCTTAGATGCATGTTCTAATTTTAAACCAATAACAGCATGACCTGCTTAATAATTGCTTCATGAATAGTTTCGTTTGATTAGGCTGTTTTTCTATTCTGCAAAAAGTAAAAGGTCCGATTATTGTTCTTAAAAAAAGTTTGTTTTTTCTTTTGTTATAAAATTTCTTTTAAATGCGTATTTTTAAATAATTTTAAAAAACTAATAAATTGTATTTTAAAGAAATTCACATTTTACCTCTTTTAATGAAATTATAACATAATAAAAGCAGATTTTTTGGGTTAGTTAAAAAGATGAAAAAGAGTTCTAAATTGTAAAAAAGGTTCTTTTTTCGTCGTTTCATCAACGAAAGAAAAAACATTATTTAAGCTTTAAAAATTTTTTTAAGAAGGTAAATAATTAAAAGAGGGATTAAAGCAGCCATAGTCCAAACCACGATTTGATAAGAAGAGATGTTTTTTTCTTTTGTTTCAGAAACTAAGGAAAGGTTCGGATGAGGATCTATTTTCTTTGATGGATGAATTATGGTCTCTAATTTATTAACTTTGAAAAGGTTATTTTCTTGCAAAGAAGGCGGCAACACCAGAGGAATTGTTTCTTCTCTTTCAAAAGGTTGATCATTTTCTAAATCATGGATAATTTCTTCTAAAAGAGGCTTATTTGCTTGGATTAAAATTTTACTTTGTTCTTTAAAAAAATTTAGAATCCCTAAATACTCCTCTTCATCTTCCTCTTGGGGAGTTATTTGAGATAAAAAGCACTTATATTCCGGTTTTTGATGTTTTTGCAAGTCTTTTATCAATCGTTTTACTTTCTGCAAATCTTCAGAAGCATGGAAACTTTGATATTTGTTATCCAATAGAGTTTGTTCTGCCATAGTACCACTTAAAGAATAAAAAATTTGGTGAATTAAATTATCCGTTTGCCAAACGACATTTTTTCCTCCTTTTTCTGAATTTAACACAGTTAAACAATTATGACAAACTTTCGGACCCGCTGGAGGTTGTTTTTCTACCTCTTTTTTCGATGAACCACCTAGAGGAGGATTAAAAACCATTTCGACTAGAATATGACCGGCTTGATGAAATAATATATTTTTTTGATATATTGGCCAAGATAATTCCGGATGAAGACGAGTCAGTTTCAGAAAATGCATTCTTTCTTGGATGTTTTCTAAAGTGGTTTTTCTTTCCAACGTTTGTTGGTTAAAAACGGACAATAAGTCTAAAAGATGTTCTAAATCTTGGTGCTCCCAATCTGCAGTATTATCAGCAATATAACGCATTAAAGATAAATCATCCTTTAAAACTTTTTTACCCTTTATTTTTATAAATTTATATCTTTCATCTAAATTCCATAAATTAAAAGGTATATCAATGGCAAAAAGTTTCTCACATGCGGGAAAAAAAGGTTTTTGCATCTTTTTTGATTGATTAACGTTGCCAATAATTAAAAAAGAACGTGTTTGTTGCATTTCTTTTAAAACAGTCAATAAACGAGTCATAAAAGGTTCTTCAGGTGGAAAAAGATCCATTTTATCAACGAACAAAATAGAACGTTCAGAAGGAATAAGACTAGCTAATTGGTTTAAATCAGAATCATCTTTCTTCTGTTGAAAACTTAAAAATAAAGCATCAACCGAAACATAATAAAAAGGTATTTTTAATTGTTTCGCTATCAATTCCACTAATTTTTGCTTATCATCAGTACGTTGGCCGTATAACAAAATACCATCAGTAGGTAAAACCTCTGATTTAACAAAATGTTCTAAATAACGTGATAAAAGCTTTTTTTCTATTGTATGATTGATAATATCTTTCTTCCAAGAGAAAGAACTTTCTTTAAAAGCGACGGATCGGAAAACTACGATTTCTTCTATAGAATTTTCTAAAGATAAATTTTCTATATCTATTTCCTCGGTTTCTAAGGAAAAAAAAGTCTTATGTAGATAAACCCCTAAAACATCAGGATAAACAGAAGGAATCGTTTTTTCCATACTTAAAATATTAGCATTATAAGAAGGATTAGCAATGTTTATTTTAAAATTAGGGACTATGAATTGACGTTGGTTTAAATATTCTTGCATTTTAAAAGTGACATGATCTAGAGGATTGAGATAAACATCTGTGATTTTGGGCACAGAGACTGGCAAAAATAAATTTTGATTTTTAGCTAAAAAAGCATTATAAGTCGGTAAAATGCGCTCTCTTACTTTTTGAGGCGACATAACAAGGTGAAAAATAACTGCATTGTGAAGACGATATAAAGGAAAGACGATCTTTTCTAAAAATTCTTTATTGTCTGTCGGAACACTAGTTATAAATTTTTGCCAGTTTTGTTTGACCTCTTGAAATACAAAAGAAACGGCGGATACTACTTCTTCCGAAAAATTCAAGACCATTTCTGTTAATAAATGGTCTATATCAGGAATAATATCGTGGATATTTAACATCATTCCTGCAGTTTCTTGTTTAGAAGATAAAAAAGTTTTATTTCTTCTTGTGACTCTATTTTTGGGAATAAATTTGGTTTTTTTAATTTTAGAAAAAGACGATCTAATCTTGTTTATAGTAAAAAGTGCTCTAGAAATCGGTACCCCCCTAAAAGAGAATACTTTGTGGGGATGAAAAAAAAATAAAACACTAAGGCATAAAATCAATAATGTTTTGATAATGATGAATTTATTAAAATATAATCTTGAGGAATTATTATTTGACGTGAGTTGATAAAACCTTTCTTTTGAATGATAATTATATAAAACAATTATCCAATAATATTTTATCCTTTTTTTCCTTTATTTTTACTATGAAAATGATAAAAAAGAAGAACTTTATTAACAATTTTAATCCCTTTTTTCGGTTATAAAAATTTTTTAAAGATATTAGGTTATCTTTGGAGATTCTTTAAAATTTTTATTCCTGAAAAACTTTATTTTAGAAAAATAATCTTTTAAAGGGTGTTTTTTTAGTTTCACAAAGAGTTCAAAAAAGACTATTTAACAAGCGAATTAAACCTATTATCAACTTTATAAGAGT
>NZ_AKIN01000150.1:0-2609 GCF_000309405.1 Vaccinium witches'-broom phytoplasma str. VAC | reverse complement strand
AAATACTTTGTTAGTTTGAAAAGATATGAAATTATCACTTAATTTTAAGTTTTAAAGAATAATTTTAGAGACAAAAGTTGTCTAAAAAAACGGAACAGCGCACTTTATACAATCATAAAACAGAGAAAGAACAAAATACATATCTTCTAATTCCGATGGTTGTTCCATCTACTCCATAAAAGAATATAACTCTTTAAAAGGTGCAGAAATCAAAACTACTTATTACAAAAAAGATGGAACAGTCAAAAGCATAAAATAACATCAAACATTATTCTTTTAAAAATATACAAAAAAAGACCCATAAAAAAGTCTTTTTTTATTGATGATAATTAAATAATATTAGCAAAACGATCGAACAACAATAAAGCATCTTTTTGTAAATGATTTTGAATAATAAAATCTAAATTTAAAGGCCAATCGTTATATTTGATAGTTAATAAAACGCGATATAAGTTGTTTTTTTTAGGAATTAAGGGAATAGAAGGGCCTAAAACTTTTATTTTATGATAAAAATTGTTTTCTAAAATTTTTTTTAAATTATGAGCAATATTTAACACATTGTTAATAAACCTATGAGCTATCATTATTTTACTAACACAAACGAAAGGCGGATTTTGGGAAGTCTTTCTTTCTTGTAAATTGGTTTTTAAAAAATAATTGATATTATAGTTCACAGCACTCGTAATAGCGTAATGTTGAGTATCGTAACTTTGTACCATAACTTGTTCTTTTTGAGCGTGTTTGGCTATATGAGTTAATAATTGAAAAGTTTTTTCTGAAGCTTTAAAATGAGGAATATTTAATAAGATATCTGCCATAATGACGCCCACTAAAGCGACATTAGAAAAATTGAAATTTTTAGCAATAATTTGAGTTCCTAATAAAATATCTATTTTATCTTTTTTAAAATCGTTTAATATTTTTTCATATTTTTTGACATTAGTAATAGTTTCTGAATCCATTCTCACTATTTTACTGTGCGGAAATTTATCTTGTAAAAAATCTTCCACATATTCAATGCCTAAACTAACTTTTTTCATAGCTATTTCTGCACAAGACGGACATTTAGAAGTAAATTTGTCACTATATCCGCAAAAACTACATTTTAAAATGTTTTTAGAACGAAAAAAAGTTAAACTTTGTTGACATTTAACACATTTAGGAACATAACTACAAAAACGACACAAAACAAAAGGAGAAAAACCTTTTGAATTAATAAATAAAATATTTTTACGATTATTTTCAATATTTTGTTCTAAAGCTTGAGTTAATTCTGTAGATAAAGGAGATAAATTCCCTTTTTTCAATTCTTCCCTCATATCAATGAGTTTCATCGTTTTAGCTTTATCATTTAATTTTAAAACTAACAATTCATATTGTTTCTTTTTAAAACGATAATAACTTTCTAAAGAAGGGGTAGAGCTACTTAAAATTAAGGGGATATTGTGGTAAAGGCTTCTAATATAAGCCAATTCTTTAGAATCATAATTGGGTATTTTTTCTTTTTCTAATAAAGATTCGTCATGTTCTTGGTCAATAATGATAGTTCCTAAATTATTAAGAGGCGAAAAAATAGCCATCCTAGTGCCAATCACTAAATTAATTTTTTGCTCTTTAATGGCTTGATTTTGTTTTAAATTTTCTAAATGAGTCATTTCTCCGTTTAAAACGGATATCGGCAAATGAGGAAAAAAAGTTTTAATTTGATCCACCAATTGTTTAATTAAAATAATTTCCGGAACCAATAGAAGGATTTGTTTTTGATTGGCTAAATTTTGTTCTATTAATTTTAAATAAAGGCGAGTTTTATCTAAATCATTGTTATAATATAATAAATAAGTTTGATGACGAAATAAATTGATTTTATCAAAAACAGCTTTTTGTTGAGAAGTTAAAAAAATTTCTTTATTAACTAGTTCTTCTGAAACAATTTTTTTTTCCTCTATAATAGAGGATTTTTTTTTAAGAACAATTTTTTTCATCATATTTTCGTAAGATAATTCTTTTAAATCATCTTTAGTCATAGTGATAATATCAATTATTTTTTGGTTTTTTAATTTTTGCAACTCCTTGTTTAAAGATTCTTTTTCTACCTTTAAAAGCCATTTATTTTTTTCTAAATAAGTTTTAATTTCAGAAGGAATTAATTCTTCTTGAAGAACAATTATTTTTTTAACATAAGGAACTAAAAGGCTTTTCGGAAAAATAGTTCTATAAACAGAAGATTTAAGTGTAAAAGGAATTTTTAAAATTTCATCAGCCAATAAAAACATTTCTTCATCGAAAAAAGGCGTTTTATCCAATAATTCAAGAATGGGTTTTTTCGCGAATTTGCTAGCGGATTTAATATTAACAATATAACCTAAACGATGTGTATTTTGCTTACCAAAAGAAACAATCACTCTCATACCTTTTTTAACTAAAGGTTCTAATTCTGCAGGTATAACATAATCAAAACATTGATTTAAAGAAGCGCTTTCCACATCTATAATAATTTCCGCAAACATCCTGAACCTCTTTTATTTTTATTATATACAGATAATATCGCAAAGATCGGAAGAGCGTCGTGTAGGGAAAGAGTGTAGATCTCGGTGGTCGCCGTATCATTA
>NZ_AKIN01000151.1:0-1499 GCF_000309405.1 Vaccinium witches'-broom phytoplasma str. VAC | reverse complement strand
TATAAATAGAAAAAAATTATTATTTAATGTATATTTTCCGCAACCAAAAAATAAATAATTTTAACTTTCTTTCGAGCTTATCGCCTACTCTATATTTGAAAAAACATAATTATCAGCCTGAAATATACTAAAAAAGAAAAAACTCAAAATGGCTATCATTTTGAGTTTTTTTAAAATAAATAGAGTTATTTTCTTAAAAAAGATTAAATCAATTAAATAAATATTTTTCTTCTAAATATTTAACAAAAGCATGAGGATCGATTTTGTTCTCGCCAGTAGAAATTTTTAATAATTCATCGGCTGTATATAAAGAACCGAAATTTCTAAAATTTTGGTTTAAATATTGGTTAACATTTGTAAAATTACCTTGTGTAAAATCTTTTTTTGATGTCTGGATTATTTTTTTTGATTTTACTAATTAACATAGATGAAATTATAGCACCGTTTAAATAACTAGGAAAATAACCGAAATAACCAGAAGGTCAATGAACATCTTGAAGACAGCCTTCAGAAACATTATTAGGAACGATGCCTAAATAATCTTTCATTTTTTGGTTCCAAACATGAGGCAATTCGTCTAAATTTAATTGATCATTAACCAACATCTCCTCTATTTCAAAACGTAAAATGATATGTAAAGGATAAGTTAATTCGTCCGCATAAACTCTGATAAAACTAGGTTGAACGCGGCTAACTTCTTGATACAAATTATCAACCGTTAATAAAGAGTCATTCAATTGCATATCATTCTTTAAAAAAAACATATAAATAGGTTAAAAATTCTTTTGTTTTAACCAATTGTTTTTCAATTAACAAAGATTGACTTTCATGAAATTGATACCCTCTAGGTTTGCCAACAGGTTGGTTTTTATATTTGTCAGGTAAATTTTGTTCGTATAAAGCATGCCCTACTTCATGCATAGTGCCTATTAAACTATCTAAAAAATCATTGTGATCATAACGAGTGGTTAAACGAACATCATCAGCGGTTCCGCCACAAAAAGGGTGCGTAGATTCGTCTAAACGACCTTTATTAACATTAAAGCCTGCTTTTTCCATCATTTTATTATTTAATTCTTTTTGTTTTTCAATTGGCATAGAAAATTGAAGAGGAGTTCCGCTTTTGGCCTGTTTTTTCATCACTTTTTTGATTAAAGGCGGCAATTCTTCTTTTAAAACAGCAAACACTTGTTTAATGTTCTCCGCAGTATTGCCTGGTTCATATCTCGCCACTAAAGCATCGTATAAAGGGATATTTAAAGCTTTAGATCTTAAATGCGCTATTTGTTTAACATAATCAAGGACTTTTTGAAAGTAAGGCTTAAACATTTTATAATTGTTTTGTTGTCTAGCTTTTCTCCACGATAATTCAGCTTGAAAGAGTAGGTGATAAGTGAATAAAGTTGTTTTTCTATTTAAATAAAATTTAAACAAAAGGAGATTTAAATGTCTAGAAAAAGAAGTTATCGTAGATCTTTTCGAAGAAATAAATTAACATT
>NZ_AKIN01000152.1:0-3602 GCF_000309405.1 Vaccinium witches'-broom phytoplasma str. VAC | reverse complement strand
AAAATACTTTGTTAGTTTGAAAAGATATGAAATTATCACTTAATTTTAAGTTTTAAAGAATAATTTTAGAGATAAAAGTTGTCTAAAAAAAAGAAACAGCGCACCGAGAATATGAAGTAAGCTATTTTATCCAGCGTTGTAGTTCGTTAAAATACTGCAAATAAGGCCTCTTTGGTGCCCATTTGATTTCGCTGTGATAATTCCTTTTCTTTTTTAACAAATAAAAAAACCACATTAAGTGGTTTAGTTAGTTATTTGTTTAGTTTCTTTGAATAGGAGTCTAAAGAATCGATCTCACTAAGAGGTAAATATCGACTACTATTTTTATTGTTCTCAATATTATTCCTTTCTTAACTTTTTTTAATTAGATCATAAATATCATTAAATAAGTTTTATTTTCTTACTACGCCTGTTTTAACAGCCGCTTCTCCAACCGCTTTAGAAATAGAAGCAACAATTTGTTCGTTAAACACGCCAGGGATAATATTATTTTCGTTTAATTCGTTAGCAGGAATAACGCTAGCTAAAGCGTAAACCGCAGCTACTTTCATCTCTTCGTTAATTTGAGTCGCTTTATAATCAAGAGCTCCTCTAAATACACCAGGGAAAGCTAAACAGTTATTAACTTGGTTAGGGTAATCGGATCTACCAGTAGCGATAACTCTTGCTCCACCTTTTTTAGCTTCTTCAGGTAAAATTTCCGGATTTGGGTTTGCTAAAGCAAAAACAATAGCATCTTTAGCCATAGTGGAAACCATTTCACTATTAAGAATGTTAGGTCCAGAAACGCCAATGAAAACGTCTTTATTTTTAATAACATCACTTAAAGATCCGTCTTCTTGGTTTTTATTAGTTAATAAAGACATTTTCTTTTGTTCTTGGTTAGTCCAATCGTTATCATGAAGGATAACACCTTTTTTATCGTATAAAATAATGTCTTTAACTTTTAAGTTCAGCAACATTTTAGCTACCGCAATGCCAGCTGAACCTGTACCACAAATTAAAACTCTAATGTCTTCTAATTTTTTATTAACTACTCTTAAAGCATTAATTAAACCAGAAGCTACAACGATAGCTGTTCCGTGTTGATCATCATGAAAAACAGGAATAGATAATTTCGTTTTTAAAGCTTCTTCAATTCGGAAACATTCAGGCGCTTTAATATCTTCTAAATTAATCGCTCCAAAAACATCAGAAATTTTAGCAATAATATTTACTATTTCTTCAGGATCTTTGGAATCTATAACGATTGGAAAAGAGTCTATATCGGCGAATCTTTTAAATAAAATAGATTTTCCTTCCATTACCGGAATAGAAGCTTTAGAGCCTATATCTCCTAAACCTAAAACAGCTGTACCGTTAGTAATAACAGCTACTGTGTTAGATTTCATGGTATATTTATAAAGGTCTTCGGGATTTTGTTGAATTTTACGACAAGGTTCAGCAACTCCAGGAGTATATACTAAAGATAAATCATCAAAATTATTAACTTCTGTTTTAACTTTAGTAGCCAATTTACCTTTGTTTTTTTCGTGTAAAAGTAAAGATTTTTGATTTGTGTCCATAATTTTTTCTTATAAAGTTAATTTTTATTCTAAAACAATGTTTTTTAATTGATTGGATGATAACAAAAAAAGAAAGAAAGTTTGCTAAAATAATTTTTTTAAAAATGAATCTTTTTCCTTTATTATGTAAACGCATAATTTTTTTAATAAACATTTTTTAAAATTTAAAAAACAACAATTATAAAATCACCTCTTTTTTCCATTTTAATTTAAATTAAAAAAAACAACCGCTTTTATTATAAACCTTTTATGAAAGAAAAATTAAAAAATCTATCTGAATTTTAATAAATTAAAATTAGTTATTAAGCAAGGAGTTAAAAAGAGATATGGATTTATTTCCTAGATAATAGGTGCTTAACAGCGTTTGCCTCCGTTTCTTATGGTAAAGAAAAAACCACTCTTATGAGTGGTTTAGAAAAACTTGGAAGAAAAAAAGCATCCTAAAAGAGCGATAAAAAAGTTTATGATTATTTTTTTTTGATAATAGTGTTAATTTATTTCTTTTCGTAATAATTAGCCACTAATTGGTTTAAAAGACGAACGCCAAAACCAGTGGACCAACTATTGTTAACTACGCTCACTTTATCGTTAAAAGCTACACCCGCAACATCAATATGAGCCCAAGGAATATCTTCGCCCACAAAACGTTTTAAAAATTGAGCAGCTGTGATTGAACCTGCTAATCTGCCTGAAGAATTTCTCATATCAGCAAATTTACTATCAATTAAACGGTCGTATTCTTCAGACAGGGGCATTAACCATAATTTTTCGCCAGTTATTTGTCCGGAGGAAAGCAATTTTTGTGCTAAATCATTATTATTAGAGAATAAACCAGCATGTTCTTCTCCTAAAGCAACCATAATAGCGCCTGTTAAAGTAGCTAAATCAACTATTAATTGAGGTTTTACATGATTTTTAGTATAATAAAGAGCATCAGCCAATACCATTCTTCCTTCCGCATCAGTATTGATAACCTCAATAGTTTGACCAGACATAGAAGTAACAATGTCGCCAGGTCTTTGAGCTTTGCCACTTGGCATATTTTCCACTAAACCAACTACTGCGACAACATTAACTTTCGCTTTGCGAGCGGCTAAAGTATGCATTAAACCTACTACTATAGCAGCTCCGGCCATATCGCCTTTCATATCTTCCATGCCGCCAGAAGGTTTAATGGAAATACCACCAGAATCAAAAACTACCCCTTTGCCTACAAAAGATAAAGGAGCTTCTTGAGACGAAGAACCTTGCCATTTCATAATAGCTAAATAAGGGGGACAATCAGAACCTTGAGCTACCGCTAAAAGAGAGTTCATCCCTAACTGAGCAATTTGTTTTTTATCTAAAACATCTACTTCAATGCCCATTTTATTTAATTTTTTAATACGAGAGACAAATTCATCTGTTCCTAAAACATTAGCTGGTTCATTCACTAAATCACGAGCTACATTAGAGCCTTGAACTACTGCTTCCACCTTATGAAATTCTTTTTGGCAAAAAGACGCTTCTTTCGTCACCACTACAACCGATAAATCATCGTATATTTCAGAAACGTCTTTTTTTGATTTTGTATGATAACGATCAAAAGTATAACTTTTTAACATCATCTCTAAAACATAATCCATTACCGCTTGGAAAGAAGAAGAGTGGTTTTCAAAATCTGTTAAAACAACTGTTTCTTTAACGTTTTTCAAAGCAAATAAAGTCGCTCTTCCTGCTTTCTTCCAAGCTTCATTATTTTCTGGGTTTTTGCCTAAACCTACTACTAACAAACGAGAAAATAAACAACCTTCAGGATGAACTAATTTTAAAACAGAACCTGCTTTGCCTTTAAATTGTTCTGTTTGACATGCTTTTTCCACTTGTCCTTGAAGATTGATAACATTAACGCCGGAAATGTTTTGTTTTTCATCTTCTAATTTTAAAACCACTATTGTGCTTTGTTTATTAAAAGACTTTAATTCTGATAAAAATGATACTTTCATATTAATACGATACCTTTCTTATTGTTAAAATATTTATATCAATAAAATAATT
>NZ_AKIN01000153.1:0-683 GCF_000309405.1 Vaccinium witches'-broom phytoplasma str. VAC | reverse complement strand
AATTCTTTAAGACTAACCTTTACGTTAGTCTTTTTTTCTTTTATGGAGCCCACTGCGACCGATTGTTTGGCCTCCTATTCAAAAAAATAAAATAAACTATACTAATCCTTACATTAATATATATAGTGTATTTTTTAAAAAAGTGCCACTTTTTTGAAATTTTATTCCACTTTTATTTACTTTGATTTTGACTATTGCAAATAAGGCATCTTTGAGGCCAGGCTTCTGTTGTAGTTTGTTTGGTTTAATTTACCATATTTATCTTTTTTGTTTGAATCGAGTTGATGCAATTGTAAGGTGTCTAATTTGTGAAGATTAATTTTGTCGATTAATTGTTTGATGGCATTTTTCGATTCATTTCGATAATTAATTTGAAAGATATTATAATGGGTTTAAGGGGGGTAAATCTGAAAGCAATGGTTTTTTGTATTACTAGAAGAGAAATTTTCATTATTTAAGGTTTTTTTGTTTGTTTAATTTCATAAAAGATTTGTGGATCAACGAAGATAGTATGATTTTTAGGGTGATAATTGGCTTTTTGGTAATTTTTTTTATTTTTAGTGTGGGTTGTAATGTTCAGGTTGATCAATTCTTGTCCTAAAGTTTGAAGAAATTGTTTGATTTATCGTGATAGATTCAACGCATTTGGTGTCCCAATAACATTTAACTTTAATTATAATAAT
>NZ_AKIN01000154.1:0-1732 GCF_000309405.1 Vaccinium witches'-broom phytoplasma str. VAC | reverse complement strand
CCATAAAGAAGGGGAAAAATTTTTTAGAACTCCTTTAATTTTCTCCTTCTTTTTTTCTCCTACTTTATGGGTAAGAAAACCATGATTAAGAAAGGAAGTAAAAAAATGGCTGTAAGAAAAAAAAGCACTCATGCTCAACCGATGAATGCTAAAAAACAACTTAATAAAAAAACTACCAATAAAAAGGTTGATAAAAAAGACAAATTATTTATTATCGAACAAATAAACAAATTATTAAAAGAATTGGAATAAAAACCAGATTTAAAAATTTAAAAAAATAAAAAAGGAGCATATAAGCATGCCAATTATCAAAAAAAGTTCACCTTCAAAAAATAATAATATCAAACAAAATAATAATACTTCATCAAATCAAAATCCACAAACACCAAACACTCCAAAAAAAAGCAAAAAAGCCAAAGCCGTTTATGGTTTAAAAATTACTGCTAAGAGCTTTTTATTAATTATTTTATTTGTATCATCTTTTTTACAATTAATGTTTATTTTACATCAAGCTGACAAACTGCCGCAGATTCCATTCCTAACGGAATATATTACTAAAAAATCAGAACCTAAAAAAGCTTTAATGAAAAAATTAGATGCGTCAAAAGCAAGAGAACAATTTTTAATTGATGAAGATGTTTTATCAAAAGCGACTATTGCTAAATTACAAGCAGCTTTACAAAAACCGATGATAACAAAAACACGTTTAGAAAGTGATGCAAATAAATTAAACCAATTATTAGAAGATACTAACTTAGATCCAACCACTAAACAATCTTACGAACAAACAAGAGACGCAATTATTAGTATTTTAACAACTTATAACCAAGATATTAACGACATTGAACAAAAAGAACAAAACAAAGGTAATCAATAATGTCATTATTAGCATTTTTAAAAACATGGTTAACTGATTTCAGTACTGACAGTTTAGCTAGAAGATTAGATTTATTATTAATGTTTACTATGTTTTATATTATTTTAAAAGGTTATAAGTTTTTTTTCATGATTTGTAAAAAAATTTATTTGTTAATTAAAAAAATTGTCATCGGTATTAAAAATTTTTATGTTTCTCATTTTTTCGTTTCATCACGCATTCAAAAATTAAATCAACGTAAAAAGACAATTGATACTAAAATAAATAAATTAATTTTAAGACAAGCTGCTAAAAAAGCGAAATCAAAGCCATATCTAGAACAAAGCAAACAACATATTTTTAAAGAAGATAAGATACAACAATTGAAAAAAGATATTTTAGCATTGAAAAACAATACTTATTTAAGTGAAAAAGACAAAGAAATGCAAATTCAAAATCTTTATCAAGAAATAGCAACTTTAAACAACGAAAAGGAAGGGTGATAAAATGACAATTCCGACGGAAGTAATTTGGTTGTTAATTGGTAATTTAATGGCTATTTTAATTGTTATTATTACTAAAAGAATAATCTTTTGGGATGATAAACAAGAGAAAAACAATAATCAAGCAAAAGATAATCACCAAGAAATGGTTAAATTACAACAAATTATTAAAGATTTAGAAAAACAAAAAAAAGATAATGAAACTTTCAAAAAAGATATTAATTTAAATATTAAAAGAATGGACCTACCATCTTATGATATTCATGATATTCAAGTATAGAGTAGTTGATAAGTTCGAAAGAAAGTTAAAATTATTTATTTTTTGGTTGCGGAAAATATACATTAAGTAATAATTTTTTTTCTATTTATATTT
>NZ_AKIN01000155.1:0-1106 GCF_000309405.1 Vaccinium witches'-broom phytoplasma str. VAC | reverse complement strand
ACGACGCTCTTCCGATCTTTGCGATAGTTTTTGTTTTTGGCTTCATCTACATTATAAGTGTTTATAAGTTATAATTATTTTTTTGGTTGTTTTTTTCATTCTTGCGCTTTTTGCTTCAGCATGTACTCAAGGAGCGGTTTTGAAAAATTTTTATGAAGAGGATTTTCTAAATTGGACAGTTAATTATTTCTACAATAGACAACAAAAAAAGAAACTTAAAGAAGAAAATAAAGATAAAAGTTAAATAAATATGACAAAATAGATAGAAAAATAAAAGGAATTAAAAATATTGTTAAAGTAATTAGTTTCGATCCCGAAAATGTTAGTAATGAAAAAATATTAGGATTTGTTCTTTATTGTCCGAATCAAAATACAGCGAATGTTTATGGTATAACTCTTAATCAAAAAACTATCCTCATTGATTCAGTTTCTTTAGATGAAAGTACTCATTTATTGGTTGACTTAATTGTATCTAAGGATAGATTATATCCATCTATCATATCAACTCTTTATGCTGGTACATTCAAATATAAGGAGGGTTTATAATAATGCGAGATGGATGGTTTTCTTTTATAACTTCTTTATTGTATAAAATTGGCATAATTTTAAAATTTTTACACAAAGAAAAACCGATATTATTTTTTTAATTATATTGCTTTTAGTTTTTTGTTTTATCTGGAATGAAAGACGTCTTTATTACAAAGGATACCAACTGGGTTATAAAACAAAAGAAAATCAAGCAACTAAAAGAATAAGAACTGTATTGGTTTTTTTCTATATCTTATATTTTTGTTTTTATAGAGGTAAAAGACTACTTCACAAGTCTTATAGTATCTTTTGTATTTTTGTTAGTTGTGTGCACTTAATTTGTATTTATTATTTCGTGATTTATTCAAGCATGTTTTTCCGCAACCGCAATAATAAAATCAGCAAGACTGAACTATTCCGTTCTTGGAGTTTGTTTAAATCTGTTCTGTCGATGGTTTGTTTGTTAAACCCAGTGAGCTGTTCCGTTTTTTCATACAACTTTTTATTTTAAAATGACTCTTTAAGACTAAAAATTAATAGATAATTTCCTATCTTTTCAAACTAAAGAAATATTTTTT
>NZ_AKIN01000156.1:0-1037 GCF_000309405.1 Vaccinium witches'-broom phytoplasma str. VAC | reverse complement strand
AAAAGGAGATTTAATTAATGGTTAAATTAAAAAAACATTTACTATTATTTAATATTATTTTATTTATTAGTTTAGGATTATTTTTAATTATTAATAATGTTCATCAAGTAATGGCTATGGAAGGTTTATTTCATGAAGAAATTCAAGAAATTACAGAGACAGAGTCAGAAGAAAATGAAGAAATAACAAATAATATAAGTAAAACAAATATTATGACTAAAGAAAAATTTGTGTCTTTACATGAAATAGGGCATGCTGTAGTTGCTTTTGAATTGAACCAAAGAAGTAAAGAATATCCAGGACTCATAAAACTTAAAAGAATAGAATTAAAACATGATGATGAAAAAATTGATGGTAGCACCGATTTTTCTTTTGATAGAGACAATTTGTTTGGACATTTATTTGCATTATCTGTTTATTATGGTGGGTTAGAGGCGGAAAAAACTATCACAACAACTATAGAAGAAATTAAAAATAGAGGTCAACATGATGAACAAGATATCGAAAAAACGGCTCAATATATCACAGAAAGAGGATGGTTTTTAGGCGATTTATATTTATCAACAGATTCTTTAGAAATAAGAAAAGATAAAATAAAAAATATTGCTCAAACAAAAACACAAGAAATAATTCAACAATATAAAGAATTTTTATCGCCCCTTGCTGATGAATTATTACAAAGAGAAGTTATTGGAATTGAAGAATTTAAAAGATTAATAAAAGAATTAATTATTCAAAAAAAACCTTCTCAAAAACCAGAACAACTAGAAACAAATGAACAATCGAATTATAATCATAAAAAATCTAAGTGTGAATGTGTTATTTTATAAAAAATAGCTAACAAAAAAATAAATTGAATATAGCAATTATGTATCATAAATATTATTTCTAGTTTCAAAAATGAAAGTTGAAAAGTTTATTTTTATTACATATTTAACAATTCGAAAAAAATAAAAGGAGATTCAATTAATAATGTTTAAATTAAAAAATCAATTTAAAATAATAAGTGTTTATTTATTTACTTTATTAGGGTTATT
>NZ_AKIN01000157.1:0-1074 GCF_000309405.1 Vaccinium witches'-broom phytoplasma str. VAC | reverse complement strand
AAATATTTTTTTTATGTTATCATATAGTAAATTAATAAATAATTTTTTCTAAAAGGTATTTGTTTTAGAAAAATTAGTTGTTTTCATTCGGAACTATTTTGCTGGGGCTCACCCCCCCTTTAATTTGTTTTTGTTCTCAATTAAAGTGTTAAAACTAAAATAGCGGCTCAAGAAATACTTTTTTCAGTCTTAATTTTATTAAAAAGTTTTAACCGATAAAAAAAACTTTTTTAATCATTTTAAAAGGTTTTTTATTAAAAAGATTAATATTATTATCATTAAAATGGTCTTTTCTTAGAGATATGGATATTTTTTATCCTTTTAAGAAATAAAAATTTGGTTTTTATGTAAAAGCGTGTTATAATATAATCATACAAGAGGATAAAAACACAATATAAAAAAAATAAAAGAAAATAGAGGTATATATTTTTGTTTAATCAAAAAATAAAAAATAGTTATTTATTTTTCTTCATGTTAAATGCTTTTTTATTAATGTCTTTACCTTTTTTTACGCAGAAAATTTTTGCTCAAAGTAATGAAGAATCTAAACAAACACAAAATAAACACAATCTTAGCGTTCAAGATAATATATCAGATATTGTAGAAACTTTTAATGATTCTTTCGCCGACAAAATTAAAATAGGAATGGCTAAGGTTGTTGATGAGTTAAAAGATTATGCTGAGGCTCAACACAGCGATAAATCTTCCAAAAGATTGATTCAAGATGTAGCAAGTAATATGATTAATGACTATTTATGCATAGATGAATGGGCTGAAGTTCAAACTGATTCTTTTACCATTTTTGCATACGATGGCGATTGGATGAAAGTTATGGTGGCTACTAAATTAACTAACATTGGTAACTTTACTATAAACAGTATGAAAAAAGATTACAAACCTAGTTATACTTTTATTTTTGATTCTTTTACTAAAGACATGGATGATGCAGTTGCTGACACTATAAGCACTTTATGGCCTAAACTATAAGTACTTTATGACTTGTTTTGGGTAAATAATTATCAAAAAGATTAATTAATTTTTAAAATATTAATGATATTTATCAATTTAGAAATA
>NZ_AKIN01000158.1:0-3339 GCF_000309405.1 Vaccinium witches'-broom phytoplasma str. VAC | reverse complement strand
ACACCTGTTCAAGTTCCAACACCTGTTAAACCAATTGAACCTGTTAAAGAAATTGAATATAAAAAAGATGGAAAAACAATAGATTTTATTGAAAAATATAACCCTAAAACGGAAATAAAAATCGAATCAATTCAAACTCACGAAAATGGAAAAATAAAGTGGATTATGAAATTTGATCCAATAACAACAAATATAATTAAAAAAATTGAAATGTCAGCAGATGAAAAATTAGATAAAATAACAGAATATGATCGATTAACAGGAAAAGAAATTGCAATTAAAAATGATATTAAAACATTAATAAATGCTGGGTATAAAGCTAAAGAATTAAAAAATGCTGGTTATACAATTGAGGATTTCCAACAGCTACATATGGGCTATACAGATAAAGATTTAATAAATTTTGGATTTACAGTTAAAGATTTAAGAGATGCTGGGTATGAAACTAGATATTTAAGATATCGTGGATATAAACTTAAAGAATTATATGATGCTGGATTTACAGATGATGAATTAAAAGATGCTGGATTTACAGATGATGAATTAAAAACAATTAAAAAAGTAAATACCGCTATTCCAAAGCAAAATAATAATAATAATAATAATGATGATGATAATGGCGGAAAATTAATTAAATTTTTAGATGGAATGCATAAGGCGGGAACAGTTACATTAAGAGGATTAGGAGGAATGGCTGATGGAGCACTAGATGGCATGAAAATTGGAGCAATAGCGGGAGGAACACTATTAGGAGGTGTACCTAAAATTATATAAAAAAAATAACCCTCTAATATTAATTAGGGGGTTAAAAAAACAGAAAGAGAAATTATTAAATGAAAAAAACAAAAAAAACAAATAATAAAAATGCAAAAATTAAAGAAACTAAAAATAAATTTCGTTTTAGTTCAAAAGATATTTTTTTAACTTATAGTAAATGTTCATTAGGAAAAAATGTCATTCATAATCACATTAAAAATTTAATGAATGAAAAAAAGAAAAACATTATTTATATCATTTCTAATACAGAAAACCATGCGGATCATAAAGAAATTCATACTCATGTTTTGTTACAATTAGAAAAAATATTTCAAACAGAAAATGCAAGATTTTTTGATATTGAAGGATTTCATCCGCGGATTGAAAACGCACAACATATAGAAAAATCAATTGATTATATTAAAAAAGACGGTGATTTTATTGAAAACGGAATACCAAGAATTAAAAAATATGTACGTCAAAATCAAAAAGAGGAACGTAAACAATTAATTTATGATGAAATATTTAGATTAAAAAAAGAATATTATGAAAATGAATCTTTAAAAATAAATAAAATAAGAAAAAATTTAGATGAATTTATGATTAAGATAGATAGAGATTTTTATTTAGAACAAATTGAATTAATAGAAAGAATATTAAAGAAAAAATTTATTAAAAAAGCAGAGGAAAATATGAATGACAATATAAATGAAAATGAAACAGAATCAATTTATGATTTTGATAGTTTTAAAGACAATGAGATAACTAGAAAAATAATTGCGGCTATACAAAAAGAAAAGGACGTTCAACACCGCCCTAGATCTCTTGTTATTGAGGGACTTAGTAGAATCGGAAAAACCGAATTCATAATAAGTTTCCTTAATAAAAACTTAATTCCCTTTAATTATATCAGAGGTAGTCTAGATTTCAGCAAAGAAATTTATAAAAATGAATATAAAATAAATGTATTTGATGATATTTCTATTTTTGAAATTAAAAAACACGGTTTATTAAAAAATATTATCGGTGGTCAAAGAGGATTTAATGCTGATATTAAATATGCCCCAAAGAGACGAATAGCTGGGAATAAATTGAATATTTTTTTATGTAATGAGGACATTTCTTTTGTACGTTTTTGTAAGAAAAACAAAGAAATGGGAGGCAAAGAATATGAATATATAGAAAAAAACTGTATTTTCTTTAATGTTAAAGAAAAATTATATAAAGAAAATGATTAAAAATAAAAAAAGTCACACACATTATAATTTAATTAAATTTAGTCACACACATTCATATCTATGTGACTTTTTTGAATAAGTAAAAATAACCAAAAATCATCATAAAAAAATAGAAATTTCGATAAGGCTCGTCGGGAATCTTATCGACTCGCATACGTTACGCGCAGGAAAATGGTTAAAAATAACAAAAAAATATATCTAAATAATAAAAAGTCACACAAATATGCCTTTGCTTTTCAAGGTTGTGACCCCCCCTATGAATAATGGGGCAAAAAAGAGATAATAAAACCAAAAATAAAAAAACCAATTATTAACATATATAAAGTAGTTACGAATACAATAAATTATATTAAAGTTTGAAAGTCGACGTACTGCTGCGCGAGCTCTAATTCAGCTCTCTTTAAAGATATGTAACGATTGTAGTCCATTATGTCAGATTTTGAAAGTTCACGTGAGGTTAAAGGTGCTTAGCTTAAAACTTAATCCAAAAGAAAATTTATGTATAATGATATCAAAAGGAGTAAAAAATGAAAGTCGATTTAAAACAAAATAGTTGGGAATGGTTCCAACATCGTAAAAATTTTATCAATGCCTCAGAAATAGGTACAATAATGGGACTCAATCCTTATGAAACACAAGAGGATTTAATTAAAAAAAAAATATTCGGCAGTACTTTTATAACTAATGAGGCAGTAGAACATGGTAAAAACACTGAACCAAAAGCTAATTTATTTTTTTGCATTAAAAATAAAAAAAATTATGAACCAGCAGTATTTACAAAAGGTATTTTTTCAGCATCATTAGATGGTTTTAATAAAGAAACCAAAACCATGTTAGAAATAAAATGTCCTTTAAATAAAGACAGTACAGCTTGGAAATCTTTTTATAAAGATGGAATTATACCACCGTATTATTTAGCACAAATTCAATGTGGATTATATTGTGCCGAAATAGATAAAGCTTATTTTTTAGTTTATATCAATGATGATGATTATACAATTAAAAAAGTTGTTTTAGACAAAGAATTTATCGATAAAATGTTAATCGAATGTCAAAAATATAAACAAAAATTAGATAAATATAAAAAAGAATTCGAAAAATAAAATTAAGTAATACCATTTATCAAGTTTATTAATTAACATAGGTTATAGAACGAATTAGATATAAAATATGATAGGTTTTATAATGATAATAAAGAGATTTTTTTAATCCTTTCGGCCATCCCTAACGGCGGGATTTTTTTATAGAAAATAGATAAATATTATATAATTATATATACAAGAGGAAAAATTAACATATGAAATTAAAAAAATAAAAGGAGTTTTAAAAAAAATATCGCAAAGAT
>NZ_AKIN01000159.1:0-825 GCF_000309405.1 Vaccinium witches'-broom phytoplasma str. VAC | reverse complement strand
GCATATTCGATCTTATAATGATGCTTTATACATTAAAATACGTTGTTTTGCGTTCAATTTTTGTTGTTGAAGTGTTTATTTAACAACCAACTTAAAAAATTTAAAATTTTAGTTGTATATCAATCATCTTTTAATTCTCTTAACCATAAATCAATAATCTTTTAAATCTTTATCTATAAATCCATCATCTCTTAATTCTTTTTCTATAAATTCAGCATTTCTTAATTATTAAGATGTATATGAATTCAATATATTACAAATCTTTTAATTCTTTAACTGTATATCCAGCATCTTTTAATTCTTTATCTGTAAAGTCAGCTATATATTTTAATTCCTCAGCTGTATACCCAGCATCTCTTAATTCCTTAGCTGTATACCCAGCAATTTTTAAATCACTAGATATAAATCCAGCATCTTTTAATTCTTTAGCTGTATATCCACTACCTCTAAAATCTTTCATTTTAAGGCAACCAACATCTCTTAATTCCTTAGCTGTATATCCAGCATCTTTTAATTTTTTAACTGTATATCCAGCATCTATTAATTCTTTAGCTGTATTAAAAGTATCATATAATTCTTCAGCTTTAATTCCAGCATCTCTTAAATTTCGAAGTGAAAATCCGGTATTTAATATTTCTTTAGCTGTAAATCCAACATCTTTTAATTCTTTGGCTTTAAAGCCAGCATCTTTTAATTGTTTAGCTGTAAATCCATCATATATTAATTGTTTAGCTGTATACCCAGCATTTTTTATTTCTTTAAGTGTAAAACCAAGCTTGAATTTTAAATCAAAAGAATTAGCCCCTAATTTTTTAAAATCTGATA
>NZ_AKIN01000160.1:0-969 GCF_000309405.1 Vaccinium witches'-broom phytoplasma str. VAC | reverse complement strand
CAATATTATTGTAGCATTAGTTTTTTAAGTTATTTAAAAAAAATAAAAAAGGTTCAAAAGGTGAAATTTACTGTGGCGGATGAAACTTTAAACAATATTTTTAATCATTTAAAAAATTATTGGGTCCCATACTTGATTTTATCGAGTATTATTTTGGCCGGACCGCTTCAAAAACTAGTTAAGTTATTAATGCGTTTTGTTTTGTTTCTTTTGAATTTTTTTTTCGGAGAAGAAAAAAACGATATTAATAAAGAAAATCCGCAAATTTCCATTCAAAACCAATTATCAGATGATGTATATAAAAATAAAAACTTATCTTTAATAGAATTAACTATTTTAGAAATGAAGAGAAAAGAAGAAGCAAAAAATTCCAGAGAAAAAGATAAAGATATTGATTTAATTAGGTTAGAATTATATCAAAGCAAATTAGAAAGAAAAATAGAATTACACCAACAACAAAATTTCTTTGAAAAAGAATTATTAAAACAAAAATTAGAACTTTTAGAAAAAGAATTATTAAAAAACAGTATTAAAAATAGTTTTAATTTTAACGGTAACGAAAAAAACCAAAGAAAGAACGAAAATTCTAATAATAACAATTCTAACGATAATAATGGTAATAATTCTCCAGAAGGAGAAAATGTTAACGAAAAACCTATTGACCTTTCTTTCATCGAAGAAACTATCAATAAGCAGATTCCTGAAAGTTTGAAAAAAATATTTAATCAATTAAAAAACGTTTCTGAAATGCAGTTATTTATGTTAAATAACATGCCTATGAATAATAATTCTTTTTCTTATTATGATGATCAAAAAAACGCCTTATATATTGACCCAAAAGATTTTCCTTTTGTGAAAGCCCTTTTAGTGGATAAGACGAATAAACAATTAAAAAATTAATCTTTCTATAGAGTAAAGGGCCAAAATCACATTAAAGGGCATTTCAATTCCCATACTCAAAGGGGTTAT
>NZ_AKIN01000161.1:0-1361 GCF_000309405.1 Vaccinium witches'-broom phytoplasma str. VAC | reverse complement strand
TTAAATAATAATTAAATATAAATAAAAAGAGATTTTTCATTAATGTTCAATTTAAAATAATTTATCTTTGTTTAATAATCTTTGTAGGATTGTTATTTATAATAAATAATCAAAAATTAACGGCGATGAATAATAATGAATTTGGAACTAGTAATACTCCGTCAATAAAATTCGCGAAAATGCAAGCAAAAAAGCTAATGTAGAAAAATAAATATCACAAGAAAGACATAATCAAAATAATCTTCAAAAAATTGAAAATCTTACTAAAATATCAACAAATTTAACAAAATTAATTAATAATCAATGATGGTTTGTTTAACTAATGAAATTTTAAACATTTTAACTTCTTTTACAAGCATTTCCATGCCACCTGATTTTTTTAACTTCTTTTTCTTCTCTTTTTAACGATTTATTATTAAAAACCATGAAGCAATAACCAAGGTTTACGTTCTGTTGATATATATTATTTTACCGATGGATCTTTATCGTTTATATGATTTTTGTTATCATATATAATGTTAGATTTATATTACGTATTTCTAAAAAAGAAAAATTACCTCAATTAACTAAATAAAAAAAACTAACTTTTTCAAGTTAGTTTTTTTATGATATATAATTCATTATTTGAAAATATCCCACAATAAAATCAATCATAGGATCTAAATGAATTAATCGATTGTTTATCATTTTAATTCTAAATATTTTTTTTCCGGTTGTTTAATAGTTTTTTTAGGAATCACTAATTTTAATATTCCTTCTTGTAAAGTTCCTTCTACTTCTTTTAAATCGAAATTTTTATCTAAATAGAAACTACGTTTAAAAACACCTTTAAATCTTTCTTTTCTAATGAAATTAGGCTCTTTTTCTTCTTTTTCATGAGAATTATTGGCTTCAATAATTAAGTAACCATTTTCTAAAGCGACTTTGACGTCTTCTTTTTTAAAGCCCGGTAATTCAACATTGATAATATATTGTTTATCTTGTTCTTGAATATCGGTTTTCATAATATTGTTTGTTTTAACAAAAGGGTTTAATGTATTGATATCTTCAAAAAAATTTTCAAATAAATCTTGATTTGGATTAATTAAATTAAATAACATGAATTGAACACTCCTTTTATATTATTTTTTATATAAAGACAAAATTAAAAAAAGCTTTTAGAAGAAACTTAAAACATTTTTCTATTTTTTATTTTAAGTTCACTTTTATTCTATCAAAAAAAACTAGCACTGTCAAGAGGTGAATGATAATTTTTTTAAAAAAGTGCGCTGTTCCGTTTTTTTAGACAACTTTTGTCTCTAAAATTATTCTTTAAAACTTAAAATTAAGTGATAATTTCATATCTTTTCAAACTAACAAAG
>NZ_AKIN01000162.1:0-1391 GCF_000309405.1 Vaccinium witches'-broom phytoplasma str. VAC | reverse complement strand
GAACTTGAACAGGTGTTGGAACTTGAACAGGTGTTGGAACTTGAACAGGTGTTGGAACTTGAACAGGAGGTATTGGTATGTTTGGTAATTCAAAAAAGAACATAAAGAACGTGAATAACAATGATAAAATCATCAATAAAATAATAATTATTACTCCTATTAAAACTTTTTTTATTTTATTATTTTTCATTTTTTATTACATCCTTTTTTATTGTTTTTTTTCTATTTGTTGTTCTCTTTTCTAATTGGTTTAATTTAACATTTAATGAAACTATTTTTTCTAATAACATGTTTTGTTTTTGTATAGTTTCTTTTAAATTAAATAAATCATTTTGTAAAATATTTATTTCTTTTGGTGTTTCATTGTTAACCATTATTTTTTCTTGTTCAACAATTTTTATTGTTTTATTTTTTTTATTAAATAAAAACAATTTAAAAAATTTAATAATCAAAATGATTATTGTTTTAATAATTTTAATTGGTATATCCCAAATAATAAATTTAATTGTTTTTAAAATGCTTTTTATTACATCTAAAATAGAGGTTAAGAAACAAATAACAATTAAAATAACTACAAAAAATAATAAAGCTATGATAGCATTTCCTATAATGCCTAAACTAGACCACATATTTAAAAAACTAAAACTAACATTTTTAAGTTCTAATAAATTGTTGAAATTTGTTTTGACTAATGTTATAATGTAGATACAAAATACTTTTAATTTGTTGATTATATTAGGCAATTTATTTAAAAAATCAATCGCCCAATCCCAACCATTTTGAAAGTGATTTTGTAAAGAAAAAAATATTTGATTCATTTTTTCGAATCCTTTCATATTAGTAACTTTTAATTCTGTCCAGCGGCAAAACTAAACAAGAATTAAGAGTTCTTTTTTTTTGTACTTTTTTCACTTTATCAAATGAAAAAAGCCCTATACATATGCACTTGCGCGAACATATATATAAGGCTTCCAATTTATTATAACATCATTTATAATTATTGGTTTTTTTTAATTAGTATTCGTTGCGCAAGTGGATACTGTCTATATTCTAACACAATATTTTATTTTATAACATAATTATTTGAAAAGAAATTTTGTGCTAATTTATTTCTGTTTGCATCAGTTGTTGCAAAAACCATGTTTACACGTCTTTGAAATATTTGTTTTATTTCATATAAATTATCTTCATTTTTGATCCAATTTACCAAAAAATCTTGTATCATTTTATTTCTTTCTGCATCTGAAACATCTAATACTTCTTGTTTAAAATGTTGATAATCTTTTTCTTGTTCTTGTTCTTGAGCGAAAATATTATTTTGGAAAATTATTGTCATTATAGAAAATAAAATAATAGAAAAGAAAAATATTTTAGAAATAAAATCGCAAAGA
>NZ_AKIN01000163.1:0-809 GCF_000309405.1 Vaccinium witches'-broom phytoplasma str. VAC | reverse complement strand
ATTTTATAAATAAATATAAAAAAATAAGTGGAACAAATCCACTTAGCACCTATTCTTTCAAGACCCTTACCACAAAAATTTATATTACCAAGAAATATTTGATAAATTAAGAAACTTTATCTCTTCAATCCCTCACAAAAACGATAACACTCTCTTTAATTTAAACCAAATGGTCTCTTTACATCCTGAATTTTTTGACACCAACAACCAAGCAAAACAAAAAATTAAAGAAGAATATTACCGTTTATCTGAAACTTTCAAAGGTTTAAATCAAACAACTAAAGGATTCAAAAAAGGACAAATCATCACTATTGGAGGCTACACTGGCTTAGGTAAAACTTCTTTTGTTTATAATCTTTTATTAGATCTATCCCAAACTAAATATCAAGAAAACCAACATTATCCGCATATGTTGGTTTTTTCTTTGGAAACGACTTGTGAAGAAAACTTAAATCGCCTATTGGCGCGCCAAACCCAAATCCCCTTAGATATTATTTTAACTAAAGATTTTCAAGAATTCTCACTACACACCTACACGAAAAGGATGAACCAAGCTAAAAAAATATTTAGCAAGATCAATTTATCTTTTAGTTATGATAAAGAAAAAAATATCAGTTATATCATTGATTTAATTTATCGCCTTCATTTAGAGGAGAAAGTGGAGATAGTTGTCCTTGACCACCTTCAAATAACCAAAACCACAAACCACTTAGAAAACGACCGTCTCGCTATTGATGAAATTATGACTAAACTCAAACAATTAGCCATGGAATTAAACATCATTATTATCATTCTCTCTCAATTTTCAA
>NZ_AKIN01000164.1:0-951 GCF_000309405.1 Vaccinium witches'-broom phytoplasma str. VAC | reverse complement strand
TTATTATTCAAGACTAAAATAATTTTCTTATCTTTTCTAAAAACGTTTTTAGAAAGGAATTAAATGTTAAGACAAGAATTATTTAAAGATTTTTTAAAAAATAAAAAGAATTTAACAATTCGCCATCAACTAATCAATTTACATTTACCCTTAGCAAAAAAACTAGTTTCTAAATTTAAATATTATCCACGTGTCATTCAAAAAGATGATTTATACCAAGAAGGGGTTTTAGGATTAATCAAGGCTTTAGATAAATATGTAGATTTCGGTTATGACTTTATCGCTTATGCGACACCAACTATAAAATCAGAAATCAGAGAATTAATAAGAAAAAGCCATTCTCCTTCAATTCCTCAAAAAACTCATAAAACTAATAGCACTTCTTTTCAAGAAAAAAACATTCATTGGAGAAAGGAAATAGAAGTCCTAACCCACATCAATTATGGTTAAAACAAGCAAATCATGAACTCTTATTAAAGAAACTAAAAACTAAATTAAGCAAAAAAGAATTTAATATCATTAGATTAAGTTTTGGCATTCCTTTAGGAAATATCAATGAAGATTATCAACCGAGTTATTCTAATCATGAAATAGCCTATAAACTTAATTTAACTTTAAGACAAGTAGAAGCTCTTAAAAATATAGCAATCAATAAATTGAAAAAATAAATGATATGAAACTAGAAAATATTTTCTATCTTTTAATATTTTGCTTGCATTGTTTGTTTCTATTATCTTTAGTTGAGACTATTACTTAGTGTAAAATTTAAACTCAATACAAAAAACAACTTTCCTAAATAAACACAACATCATCAACATTAAAAAAAATTAGAAAAGAGAAATAAAATTATGTTAAACAACATTCAATTAATCGGTCGAATTACACATGACCTCGAAAAACAATATCTTAAGGTTAACAACGAACAAATTCCTAAAATAGATTTTCAATTAG
>NZ_AKIN01000165.1:0-636 GCF_000309405.1 Vaccinium witches'-broom phytoplasma str. VAC | reverse complement strand
ATAATTAATAAAAAAATCATTTTATTTTCATTTTGTAGGAATGTTTTTAACTTTTTTTATCTAACTATATAGCGAAGGGATAAAATATTAGAAAAAATATCTTTTGAAACTAGCAAATTATAAAAAAATTAGACACTTTTTCATCTAATCAAAAATGTTTTGTTGGTTGTTTGAAAAGATATTAACAAATTATCACTTAATTTCAAGTATTAAAGAACAATTTTAAAGACAAAAGTTGTCTAAAAAAAACGGAACAGTCCAAATTTTATGAGATATTTTGGTTTCACAATGTTCGCATTCGGAAGTATGTTTTTCTTGTCTATCAAAATCATGTTCGTCATAAATCCATTGCAATTCTGTCATATTAAACTTCTTTTCAAATAAAAAGCGCATATTCCTTACTAATTTTCTTTGAAAAGATATAAATTTTATGTATTTTATTATACATTTTATTGCTTAAATTTTCTAATTTATTCATATTTCCACTCCTTTGGTTTTTAAGAATAAACCTTTTTTTAATAATTTAATTACAATTTTTCGGATATATTTTATTATACGTTTTTGTTGTAATCTTTTTGCCAATAATATAAGAAAAGAAGTGAAGGTGGATAAAGTTTATCTTATTTTTTTCTTGAT
>NZ_AKIN01000166.1:0-714 GCF_000309405.1 Vaccinium witches'-broom phytoplasma str. VAC | reverse complement strand
AGTCCTTCAAAAACGATTAATTTCATCATTGTTTTCTCCTTTTTTTGATTTTTGTTGGATTTTTAAAAGTTAATGATATCACTAATTGTTCCATCGAGATTGTAATATGTTGTTGTGATTGGTTCTTCATCATAATCGTATTCGCTTTTTTCTTTAAAAGTTATTCCATCAGGTTGATATTCAATATATTTAAACATGTTACGATACTTTTTATCGTATTCATATGCATAGTCAATAGTTTTTCCATCAAGTCGATACACAGTTTTTTTAATAATATTGCTAGTAGCTTTGTCGTATTCATCTATGTAATGAATAGTTTTACCATCAAGTTGATAAAAAATGTCTTTAATAGATGTACCAGTATCTTTATCGTATTCTTGAATAACTTTATATCCGTAATTGTCAATAAATTCTTTTTTGGTTGTTTTCATTGTTTTCTCCTTTTAATCTTAATTTGGGCATAAAAAAAGACCTTCAATTTGAAGGTCTAAAAGTATTAATTAATTATTTGATTTTCCTTAATTGTTTTAAATAAGTAGTTTTTTCTAATTCTTCTTTGGATTTGGTTAAAAGGGCTAAGTATTTTTGACTATCTTTAATCATTTTAGAAATAAAATGATTATCTGGATAAATTCGTACTACATGATAATTAGTGTCATGAAAATAAACTAAAAAGTAAGCAAAGTGCGCTTGAGAACAATAGAGTGACATTGA
>NZ_AKIN01000167.1:0-1508 GCF_000309405.1 Vaccinium witches'-broom phytoplasma str. VAC | reverse complement strand
CGTTTTTTTTCATAATGGTGTAAACTTTTTTCTTGGTGATGAATTCGTTAAAGGTTTTTTGATATAAATCAGTGATTTTACGATGACCGTAAAAATATTGTTCGTGTAAACATAAAGCTTTAATGCGATTTTGTTGTAATAAGTATTTTTCTTTTTTGGTTTTGATTTTATTTTCGACTTTCAACCAATAATAATAAGTACTTCTTTTTGTTCGGATAGTTTTTAAAATTGTTGTTAAATTTAGTTTTTGATTAAATTGTTTAACCAATTCAAAAACTGTTTTTTTGACTGTTTTTTGATTTTTTTTCATTAGAGCTTGTAATAATTTATTTTTGTGGATTTCTTTTTCTATTATTTTTTCTATTTTTTTCATGATTTAAATATCGTTTCCTTTTTTTATATCATATACATCAACCATTATAACTCTAAATGATTATATTTATTGAAAAAAGGGGGGGGTGCACGCAACTGGGGGATTTTTATTTTTCTTCTTCTTTTGTTTTTGTTTGCTTATAATTTTTGTTAGCGCTTCAGCGCGTTAGGGATGTTGTTTGGTTAATTTTTAAAACATCTCTCTTAATAATGGAAAGGAAAAATAGGGAGTTATTTATATATCGAAAAATAATAACGATAGATAAAAGATACAACGATAATATCAAATATCGAGTATCATTATCATTATCGATATAATATATAAAATATCAATCCTTAAAAAGGTTTGGTTTTTACAAAGAAATTAAAGGAGTCAAATGATGATAAAATGATGAGTGTATGATGATAAAATGATGAGTGTATGATGATAAAATGATGAGTTAAATAATTTATTTATTTTATGATTCTTCTTTTGTTAAATATCTTTTATAATCAGGACGCATTTTTTTAACCCGATAGCCTTGTTTATTTTTGGTTAAAAATAATTTGATGTGTTTTAAATCTTCCAATTGATAATAAATAACATTTAATCCTTTTTTATAATTTGTTTTTATAGGATTGTTATATTTATCTACTTTTTTGTCATCTAATTTATATAATTTTAAAGTGTCTAGTTTGTCTATAACTATCTTACTTATTAATTCTTTAATGTAGTCTTTTTGTTCGTTGAGATAATTAATTTGGAAGATAGGGAAATGTGTTTTAAGGGTATTATTTTGGGCTTTTGGAAGTGTTATGGGGTTGGTTAGGGTTTGATTATTATTATCGTTTTCGGGAGAGTGAGTTTTGATTATTTCTATTCTATACTTTTTCATTTCATCTAAGATTTGAGGGTCTACAAATAGAGTTTGGTTTTTTGGGCGGTAGTTTGCTTGTTGATAGGAATTTTTCTTTTTAGAATGAGAAACAATTGTAATATTTAATAATTCTCCTTTTAATGTTTGTAAAAAGTTTTTGATTTGAATTAAGTCGTTAGGGGTTGATTTTGTTTCCCAACCCCCGATTCTAATTTCTTGACTAGTGTCGTTTTTCATTTTTTCTCCTTTTATTTTCATTTTGAATAATAAAAAAAGACT
>NZ_AKIN01000168.1:0-632 GCF_000309405.1 Vaccinium witches'-broom phytoplasma str. VAC | reverse complement strand
AGACGGCATACGATATCGGTCTCGGCATTCCTGCTGAACCGCTCTTCCGATCTTTGCGATTTATTAAAATATTATTTTTTTGTTGTAATTCAATCTCTTTCTCTTTAATATTTGCAATTATTCTTTGTTTTTGCGATTCGGTCTCTTTATGTATAAGTTTTTTCGATTGATCCATTTCATTATCTAATTCACGAAGTTCAATATTTAATTTATTAATTTCAATATTTAATTCAGAAATTTTATCATCTAATTCAAGAATTTCAATATTTAATTCAGAAATTTTGTTTTTTATATCATTTTTTTTCAATGAAAATGATGTATTATAATATTCGTTTAATCTTGATAATCCATCAATTTTTGTATTTTTTTGTTCTATAAGTGTTTCATCATCTAAAAATATTTCTTTATTTTTTGACTTCCTATTATCTCTAAAATAGAGAAAAATAAAATAGAAAAAAATAAAAAGTAAAATTAACAAAAAAGAATAAATTAGTTTTTTTTTCAAAATTACAATCCTTTTCCTTTTATAAAATCTCAGCGAACCACTAAAATGGAACCATTAAAATAAACAATTTAATTAAATTCCAATATTCAAACTATTTATTAACTTTTTTAATAATAACATAAAAAAA
>NZ_AKIN01000169.1:0-1667 GCF_000309405.1 Vaccinium witches'-broom phytoplasma str. VAC | reverse complement strand
AAAATGAAAAGAAAATGATTTTTTATTATTAATTATATTATTTTATTGTAAAAAAAGCGCAAAAAGTAACCTTTTTCAAAGTTAATATTTAAAAAAAATGATTCAAAATTTATTTATCTCAAATTTTGAGAATATTGAAGGGGCAAACGATAGTTTAATTTAGTGAAGAGCCATTGTTGATTCCAAAAATAAGGAAATTGGTTAATGATACTTTTCATTTAGCCAAAGAAATTCTCAATAATGGCGTTATCGCGAGGCGTCGCTTTGCGGGACACACCAATAAAAAGACTTTTTTAGTTAAGGTTTATTAAATTTTTAAAAATGGATAAAAACTGTGATTTATTTTTTGGTCTTTTTTAGGAATTATTATTTTTTCTTGTTGAAAATTAGTTTTTAATGAATTTTTGTTTATTTGTCATATTTATTTTTTTCAATAAGCTATTAATAATTTTTTCGCTTGTTCGAATTCTTGTTCACATTCATTTCTTTTTTCATATAATTGACGCGGATTGGTTTTAATGTTTTCTTTTAAATTCATTGCTTCTTCTAAATCTGAAGCCAACATTGCGTTGTGTGAAGGGTTTTTCTTTTTATATTTAGCTGCTTTTATATATGCTGATTTAATTATATCAGCCAAATCACGATTGGAATATTTTGCATTTGTATGATTCTCATTTTGACATCTTTTGGGCTATTCGTTCTAAATAACTAAAAGCTTGATAACTTATATTATAAGGCAAAGAAACATGTTTCAAAAAACCTTCTATTTGTTCATTTTGCAAATAATCTATATAAATTTCTTTGCTAAAACGACTTCTTAAAGCTTTATCTAATTTATCAATATTATTAGAAGCGCCCATCACTATAATTTTATTATTGTTTTATTTAAAACCGTCTATTTTAACTAATAAAGTGTTAGTTATATTGCTGTTTGTAAATTTTTCATTTTCTCTATTTGGCATACCATCTATTTCATCAATAAAAATAACACATTTATCATATTTTTCTGCTTCAGTCCAAATATTTTCTAATGCTTTTATTCCTTGGCCTGTGTATTGACAATCAAATTTAGCAGGAATAAGATTAATAAAGTGAGCGTTGCATTCGTTCGAAAAAGCTTTTATTAAAAAGGTTTTTCCTGTTCCTGGAGGACCATATAATAAATAACCTTTAGGTTTGATTGAATCTAAATTAAATAATTCTTCTTCATCGTCATTTAGTTCAAAAAACGAAATTAAATCTTGTAACTCTTCTTTTTCGGTGTCCATTGCGAAAATATCTTTAAAAAGAATTTTTAATTTTTTTTCATTTTGAAATAAAGATTTTTGCTCATTTAAAAAGAATAAATAACTTTTTAATTTTTGATATTCTTTATCTTCTTTGTTTACAATAATCAAGTTTTTTTCTATTTGATTTATTTTTTTTTCAATTATTTCAATAAAACGATGTACAGAATTATTTTTTTTGTTTTCAAAATTCGAAGTATTTTTCAAAACAGTTTCATCTTGTTTGTTTTTTAACGTTTTATCTTGTTCTTTATTTTGGGTATTGATTTTACTGATTAATTCTTCTAAATGTTGAGATTTTAATTCTAAATTTTTTAATTCAGTTTTTAGATTTTCTATTTTATTTTCTATTTTATTTTCTAAATTTTGAGATTTTAATTC
>NZ_AKIN01000170.1:0-1200 GCF_000309405.1 Vaccinium witches'-broom phytoplasma str. VAC | reverse complement strand
TGTTTTAGCTAAGCCTAACCATCTTAAAAGTTGGTTTAAAGGAATTTTTTCTTTATATTCATGAATGATTTCAAAATAAAGTTTTTTATTTTTTTAAAAAAACCATCCGCAAAGTATTTATTAATGAGAATGAGGATGGTTTTTTTGTTTATTATTTTTGTTTATTAAACGCGTTCTAACGGCTTTTAAAGGCTTTTTATCTTTTCTTGAAGTTTATTAAACTCGTTTTGATTTATTTTTTGTTTTAAAATATTGTTTAAAGCGTGAAAAAAACAATAACCATCGCTTGGAGTGTCATCACATTTCTCAATATAAAAATGCGAATTATTTATGTTTTTCATTTGGCAGATAATTTGATCCTCGAATTTAGTTGTCGCACTATATTCTTCATCATGACAATTATTTTTAGCATTTTTAACCATATGTTTTTCAATTTTTAAAAAAATATTTTTTTCCAATTGTTTGCTGATCCCCAATCGATTGTTCCTTGGATTAAAGTCAAGCAAGCAGTTTTCAAGCATCCTTGCAAAGTTTTATCAATAAATTCAATCATTTCTTTTGCATCAGGAATGAAAATAATGGGATAAGTTTCTTGTGTGTTATAGTTTTTCATAAATTCTTCAAGTCCTAAAAGAGGCAATAATTTTATATTTGTGAAGTTTTTGATTTTTTCTTGCTTTAAATTGCTTACTTTTTCATCGTAATATTTTTTGATATTCGAAAAAGAATTATCTTGTAAATTAGTATATTGGCGATGAGAAGCGTTGTTGTAATGATGTTCGTTGTGAGGGGATATTTTGATGATAAAGAATAAAGTGAACAAAAAACCCATTGCAATGAAAAAGTGATATAAATATTTTTTTACTATTTTCGTAATCGTCCTTTTTTATTAAATTAATTTGAATAATTATTTTTTTTGATAAATAAAAAAATATCCCCCTAATTCATCTTTTCAATAAATAAAAAAACATTTTATTGATTTTTTATAATTTATTTCATTAGTAAAGTTATTTCTTTAAAGAAACTTTATCTTTATCATATTTTTATTTTTGAAAAATCAGGTGTATTATTTTTCCTCTTTTGCGGCTGTAGTTTGCTTTTGATTAAAAAAAGATATAATTTTAAGGGGAGAAAATAATGGATAATTGAAAGGGAATGAAAATATAATATTATTAAAAAAATATATCGCAAAGATCGGAA
>NZ_AKIN01000171.1:0-978 GCF_000309405.1 Vaccinium witches'-broom phytoplasma str. VAC | reverse complement strand
AAAAAAAGACTAACTTAATAGTTAGTCTTAAAGAATTTTTAAAAAGTAAAAAGTGTCTAAAGTTTTGGAACAGTTCACGCTCGATATAACACATTTCTTTTATTTTTATAATAAATTCATAGTCATATTTATTAGGTTGACGTTCATTTGTTTCAATTAACTGTTCGGTTTGTGAATTGAATTTATTTTCTCTTATATTATCAATTTTATCTTCTTTATCATCAAAATTTATTATTTTAATTCCTTTTTTAGTTTTTTTTCTCATAAATTTATTAAATTTATTAATTGTAATATCTTTAATTTCATTTTTATCAATTTTAAAATTTATTTCTATATTACCGATTTCATTTTTGCCAATTTGAAAATTTATTATTGAAATTAATTTTTCCCTATCTAGTTCGCGTGTTATAGATTGTTTATTATTATTTTTATTATATTTTGTGGTTAAAATTAATTTATTAGTATTAGAATCATATTTATAACATTCAATATGTTTAATTTCATTTTTATTAGGTTGATAAAATATCATTTTTATTAATGATTTGTCATTATTAGGATCAAATTCTTGTATACTGTGGATTTCATCATCTCTATTAGGTTTATATTTGATTATTTTTATTAATTTTCCATTATTAGGTTCATATTCTTCTATAAATTCTTTTTTATTATTTTTATATCTTATGGTTTGAATTAATTTATTAGTATTAGAATCATATTTATAACATTCAATATATTCAATTTCATCTCCATTTGGTTTATATTGAACCCATCTAACAATTTGTCTAGTTTTTTCATTAACTTCTTTTATATGATCTATTTTTGTTTGCGTTTTATCTTTATAAATTATTTTTTTTAATAAATATTCATTTTTTTTCTTCTTTATTTTGGGGTATTTGTTTTGGATTATTATTATAATCCCAAATTATGAGTATTAAAACAATAATACTTATAATAAATATACTTAATCTGATTAATATT
>NZ_AKIN01000172.1:0-387 GCF_000309405.1 Vaccinium witches'-broom phytoplasma str. VAC | reverse complement strand
CTTTTTTTAATAACAATAACCAAATGTTTAAAACAATAACCATAATATCTAAAATTCTTAAAACAATTTTTAACATTAAATCACCTATTTTAGCAAAGGAGTTCAAAAGGAAAGTTTGCACATCTTTGAAAAAATAAATAACTATACCGCCAACGGTGAACTGAAAAATCATTTGCACTATTTCTTGAAGTTTATCCCACCAACTATTATTAGGGTCAAATTGTTTTTGGCCTGTCATATAACTAAGAGATGATTTAATATAACCGATAATACCACTAAAAACATCAATAAAAACCTGTAAAATTTGTTTTAAATATCCAAATAAAATATTAAATAATTTTAAAAAGGGTAATAAAAATGTTAATTTATCCCATATAAAAATAACAA
>NZ_AKIN01000173.1:0-439 GCF_000309405.1 Vaccinium witches'-broom phytoplasma str. VAC | reverse complement strand
AAATCACCTCAGCTGAGGAATAAAAAAAATAAAAGGGATTGTGTGTTTTAATGAATTTATCATTTCTTGATTTTCTTAAATCAATATATTTGTTAATTAAAATAATTTTATTTGCGATCAATTTTTCTTCTATTTTATTTAATTTTTTGATACCATATTTTTATATAGTTTTTAAAAATTATAAAAAACGTAAATTAAAAAATAAAAACATATCAGTTAATATTAATCATAAAGAAAAAAAATGTTTTGTTCATTTTTGGACTTCTATTCATGCTGGTTTAATTTTAATGATTTTATTAATTGATAATTTTAAAGAAATTTTAAATAAAATATCTTAAAAAATAATTTAACATAAATATCTTATATTTTACAAAGACCCTCTAGGGTCTTTTTTATTTAACAACTTATTAATGGTAAGACCATTAAACAAATAAAAAAA
>NZ_AKIN01000174.1:0-900 GCF_000309405.1 Vaccinium witches'-broom phytoplasma str. VAC | reverse complement strand
TTAACTTATTTTTATTATAAAAAAATTTCAGTTATCAAAATAAAAGTAATTTTTTAATAGAACTCCTTTTTATTTAAAAAATAATTAATTAATCGTCACTATATTGATATTCTCACCCGTTTTTTAACCGTGTAATTGAATGATAGAATTAATTCTTTTTTTATAATCTGCTAATTGATTGTTTGATTGAATTTATAGAAATAACAGTTATCTTGAAACAAGACCTTTACCATATGGCAAAGATTTAATATAATTTTCCATGAACTGCCAATCTGGATTACCTGTTTTATCAATTGGTAATTTTATTCTACTATTTCTTATTTTTTCATTATTCCATTTTCGACCATAACTAAATCTATATTTTTTTTTTTTTTCGATAATTGTAATTATAAAAAAAGCGCTATAAATATTCAAATTTGTAGAATATAAAATTGTTATATCAGCGGTTGCATAAAAATCTATATTTTGATAAAAACTAACACCTACAGAAACATTATTTGCAATCGTAATACTATTCGCTAAAAAAAAGTTGATTACCTTTTTTCACTTTACAATTTAAACCATTATTCAATTATGTAGAATTTATTAAAGGAATTTTACTTTCATCAGAATTTACTTCTAAATTAGAAATAATTTCCTTTCCTCTCTTAATCTTATTAAATAGATTATCTATTTTAAAATATCTCCATTTACTAGGTGTTAAAATAATTTTGTGACCATTATTAAGAATTCTTTTTTTCAAGTTTTTTATTTTTAACATTTCATAATTATCATTATTATTCAAAAATTCAAAAGCTACAAAATCTTTTATTTTTTTAATAAAATCTTGAAACACTCCGTTTTGAATCATGATTTTAATTTTTAAAGTAAATTTTTTTTATTTAGAAAATTATTTAAAAT
>NZ_AKIN01000175.1:0-523 GCF_000309405.1 Vaccinium witches'-broom phytoplasma str. VAC | reverse complement strand
GACCAATCATTAATTGGTCTTTTAATGTTTTATTATGCTAAATTAGTCATTTTATTTTCAATGGTTTGGCTGCCACCACTGAAAGCTTTTCCTTGAGCGTCAACTAATTCGTAATCAAAAATTAATTCTAATTGAGGATTTTTTTCCTTGATAATTTCTTTTTGTTCGATGCTGATTTGGATTTTCATAGTTCCAATCCCATTTTCTAAAGTCATTAAAGGACGTTTAGTATCTTCATATTCATGATTATTAATTTTTAACGATAAATTAAAATATTTTTCAGGATGATTAAAAGTTGCTTGAGCATCATAGCGAGGAGATATTTTTAAATATAAAGGAACGGTAAGTTCCAACCCGTTTGCATTAAAAGTAGCTTTATGTTCGACTGTAATTAAATGTTGATATTTTTGTTGGTTTAAATTCGGAATGGGAATAGGTAAAAGGGTTTTGTCTTCATTATTTCCCCCTGTTCTTTCAATAGTAAAAGAAGGACAATTATTCATCAATTGAATTTTTTCTTTTC
>NZ_AKIN01000176.1:0-816 GCF_000309405.1 Vaccinium witches'-broom phytoplasma str. VAC | reverse complement strand
ATAATTCCAAATCTGTTCGTTTATATATTTTAAAAGTTTTATATCAGAAAGTCTTTGATAAAGATTTTTAATTGTTTGATCTAAATTATGTAATTGTTTTTGTAATTTTATATTATCATCTAAATGATAAATGTCAAAATATTTAATTTGTTTAGTTAATTCTTTTCTTTCTAAATAAAGTTTATTAATTTCCTTATTTATGGTATTTTCATCATTTAAATTATTCATCGCCATAACTTGATTATCATTCAAAATAAATAATATTCCTATAAAAGTTATTAAACAAAGATAAATTATTTTAATTTTTTTTTGTAATTTAATCATTTTCAAATATAACTCCATTCTTAATTCGTATAAAATTATTTTTTAGAATCATCAGATTGTTTTGAAGAAGAACCTTCTTCTTTTAAATTTTTCGTTTCCTCTTCGGCTTTTTGTTTTAATATTTCCATTAATTCAGGGTTTTCTAAAATTTTTATAATTTCATTATTTTTTTCAATTGAATATTCTTTAAATTCTTTATGTATTGTATAAAATCTTTTTATATCTTCTTTTTGTTTTTTGTTTTTTTCGTCTGATTTATTAATTTCCGAAATATCTCTTTTTTTATCACTAGATTCTTTTTTAGGTGAAGCTATTACTTGATTCACATTAATAAATAATAAACCTATAAATACAAATAAATAAATACTAATTATTTTAAATTGATTTTTTAGTTTTAACATTAATTAAATCTCCTTTTGTTTTACCCCTCATTTGGGTTGATTTCGTAGAGGGAGTTGAGGGATTTTAATGGATCACCATAAAGATTTTGGG
>NZ_AKIN01000177.1:0-384 GCF_000309405.1 Vaccinium witches'-broom phytoplasma str. VAC | reverse complement strand
GCTGAACCGCTCTTCCGATCTTTGCGATGTTTTTGTTAACCAAAAAATATACATATTTTTTGCTCCATTGCCCATTTCATTTAGATCTTCTAAAGAATAAAATTCATCTTTATTAGATCTAATTCCGCTATCAAAAAAAACAAATAATAAATTATTAGGAGGTTCTTTAATACGCCAGCAAAGATCATTTTTATTATTGGTGGTGCTATTATAACAAGGATAATCTAAAGTTAAATAACTAAACATTTGATCAATATTTTTATTTATAACATGAGACACAATATCTTCTTTTTTTTGAATCCAAATATTATGAATTTTCATATTTAGATTGCATATTTTTTTATTTTCTATTGCCATAATTTTATTATATCGCAAAGATCGGAA
>NZ_AKIN01000178.1:0-357 GCF_000309405.1 Vaccinium witches'-broom phytoplasma str. VAC | reverse complement strand
TGTGGCTACTATTTATTTTGCCTCCCAAGAGGCACAGCATTTTTTAGCTTTGTTTTTTTATTTTAATATGTTATTTTGGTTATTTTTATGTGTAACTGGTTTTATTTTATATTTTAAATACCTCCAAAAGGAGAAATTAAATGAGAAAATATAATTTATTCGATAATTTCCTTTGTTTAATGATTGGTGGTATTATAGCTATTTTTGTCTATCATCAATTTCAACTTTCCTATCATAAACCACAAGAAAATACCGAGAATAAAGAACAATTTATTATTAAGGATTTATCCATCCAACAAAAAAAAGATTTAATTAGTGACTTAAAAACTATTCTTTTCAACTTTAATAATGTTAATT
>NZ_AKIN01000179.1:0-632 GCF_000309405.1 Vaccinium witches'-broom phytoplasma str. VAC | reverse complement strand
ATAATTTCTTAAAAACATCAAAAAATAATTAATTTTATTTTTTTGTTTTTATTGGAATAAATCGATGTGGAGCGAATGATGGGAATCGAACCCACATCTCTAGCTTGGAAGGCTAGGGTAATAGCCATTATACGACATTCGCCTTTGTTTTAATGGTCGGGAAGACAGGATTTGAACCCGCGACCTCCTGGTCCCAAACCAGGCGCTCTACCAAGCTAAGCTACTTCCCGCTTCAAAATTGTATATTTAAAATTAAAATGGCACACTCAAGAGGACTCGAACCCCTAACCTTCTGATCCGTAGTCAGATGCTCTATCCAATTGAGCTATGAGTGCCTATATCAATTATTGAGCTATGAGTTGCTTTTTTAAGTGTTTTTTTTAAAATTGGTGACCCGTACGGGATTCGAACCCGTGAATGCATGCGTGAAAGGCATGTGAGTTAACCGTTTCTCCAACGGGCCATATTTGCATAATTTAAATCTTAAAAAATAGTGCGAAATAAAATAGTAAAAATAAGTTTTATTAACAAGAAATATTAATAGGATATTTTTAAATTAATTTCTTCTCAAAATGAATTAATTAATTTAAAATAACTTTTAATTTTCAACCGTTTAAGATTTTAATAATATT
>NZ_AKIN01000180.1:0-722 GCF_000309405.1 Vaccinium witches'-broom phytoplasma str. VAC | reverse complement strand
CTGTGATCAGCAAGACAGTAAAAATAGTGGTTTGCATCGTATCTATTCGATGGGTCAAAATTTCCTTACTAGTAAAACCTTTAGCAAATTTGAGACAAAAATCGCTTATATTTAAAAACAAAACCAGAAAAAACGTTTTTATTTTTAAAAACCAATTCCACATAAAGTTTGTTCCTTTCTTCTGGTTTTTATTCCAATTCTTTTAATTCATCATCTGTATATCCAACATCTTTTAAATCTGAAACTGTATATCCAGCATATCTTAATTCAAAAGCTGTATATCCAGCATCTCTTAATTCATCAGTTGTAAATCCAGCATCTTTTAATTCTGTAGCTTTAAATTCACCAGCTTTTAATTCTTTAGCTGTATAACCTTCCTCTATTAAAACTAACGCTACAAATCCAAGATTTTTTAATTCTTTAGCTGAACATCCGACAGCTTTTAATTCACTAATTGTATACCTAGCTACTAATAATTCATATGCTGTATATCTACCAGCTTTTATTTCTTGGAGGGTATAACCAATTTCTTTTAATTCTTTAACTGGATAGCCAAGTTCTTTTAAATGTGCAGCTGTAAAATTAGAAGCTTTTAATTCTTGAAGTGTATATCCATCATATTTTTTAGACATTTAAATCTCCTTGTATTTAATTGTTATTTAAATAGAAAAACAACTTTATTCGCTTATCGCCTACTCTTTGGGGTTTTTATTCCAATTCTT
>NZ_AKIN01000181.1:0-599 GCF_000309405.1 Vaccinium witches'-broom phytoplasma str. VAC | reverse complement strand
CTCAACAATTAAAAAAACTAGATACTCGTTTTGAATTTTATTTATTAACTAATAACACTGTGGAAACTCAAAGATTAAACAAGAAAATCGCTCAGGGGAAAATTCCAGGAATTAACCAAGTCATTGATTGTTTTTCGCCTCAAGCGAATATCTTTTTAAAAACACTACTTATTCACCAATTTCTCCCTTTTAGTGATATTAACATGATTAAAAAATAATAAAGGAGTTAATATAAAATGTTAAGCAACGAACAAAAAGCTTTAAGACAAATCATTTCCTATATGAACCAAAATAAAGCTGAGCAATTAAGTTTTTATTTTCAGCTCATTGATCCACAATCTTTTTTAGATAAACAACATACAAAAATCTTTCAAGCCTTAAAATATTTAACTTTAAACCAGACAAATACTCATCCCTTTGATAAAATCAAATCTCAAACTGAGATCATCAAAGAATTACTCGCCTATCTTCGAACCCATTTTCCCCAAGATCACTTTACGAAAGAATCATTATCTTTTTTAAGTGATGATGTTAATGAGGAAAATAACCTTGATTTTTTAGCTAACCTAAAACACATACCTATACCCAAGAAAAACTGT
>NZ_AKIN01000182.1:0-791 GCF_000309405.1 Vaccinium witches'-broom phytoplasma str. VAC | reverse complement strand
ATAATGATTTGACTCCTTTTGTTTGATTTTTTTTAATTTTTTGTTTATTTTTATTGGATTTTTAAAAGTTAATAATATCTTTAACAGTTCCATCGGGGTGGTAGCCTGTTTTTTTGATTTTTTTTCCTGTTTGTGGGTCATATTCAATGATGAAGTCAATTTTTTTGCTGTTGAGGTTGTTGTAGTAGGTTTTTTTGATGATTGTACCAGTTTGAGGGTCGGATTCAATGATTAAATCAATTGTTATTCCGTCGGGGTTGTAATTGGTTTCTTTGATTATTTCACCAGTTTGAGGATCGTATTCAGTGATGTACCAAATTGTCACGCCGTCTGGGTTGTAAGTGGTTCTTTTGATTATTTGGTTGTTTTCGTTAGATTCCTCGGTTATTTTGTATCCGTTATTATCAATAATTTCTTTTATAATTTTTTTCATTTTTTTAAAATCTCCTTTTATTTTTATTGATTCCAAAAGTTAATGATTTTTTTAATAGTTCCATCATCATAGTAATATGTCTTTTTGAGTAATATGCGTGCGCTATCCTCTCCATCATATTCTTTTATATAATCAATAGTTTCGCCATCGGACTTGTAATATGTCTCTTTGATTAGTTTGTCAATATCTCTTTCGTAACTTTCTATATAATCAATAGTTTTGCCATCAGCTTGATAAAAAACTTCTTGAAACGTAAAGCTAGTATTTTTAACGGATTCAATTATACAGTCAATAGTTTTATCAGAACGATAATAAATTGTTTTTTCATCATCTTTATAATAAGTTGCTTTAACTATAT
>NZ_AKIN01000183.1:0-390 GCF_000309405.1 Vaccinium witches'-broom phytoplasma str. VAC | reverse complement strand
TCTTTATGGGTAAGAAAATCATTATCAAGAAAGGAAATAAAAAAAATGGCTATCAGAAAAAAAGGCACTCATGCTCAACCAATAAATACTAAAAAACAACTTAATAAAAAAACTGTTATTAAAAATAAAAAAACTATAAATAAAAAGGTTGTTAAAAACAACAAATTATTTATTATCGAACAAATAAACAAATTATTAAAAGAATTGGAATAAAAATCAGAAAGGAATAAACTTTATGTTGAATTGGTTCTTAAAAATAAAAATGTTTCTTCTGGCTTTGTTTTTAAATATAAGCGATTTTTGCCTCAAATTTGTTAAAGGATTTGCGGTTGAGGAAATTTTGGCCCATAGAATAGATACTATGCAAACCACTATTTTTACTGTCTTGCT
>NZ_AKIN01000184.1:0-442 GCF_000309405.1 Vaccinium witches'-broom phytoplasma str. VAC | reverse complement strand
ATTAAGAATTCTAAGAAGGCTTTTCTTTCTTCTTTATTGCCTGGTTTAACTTCGATATTGTAAGTGAATCTGGATTTAATGGCTTCATCAATTTGGTCGATGTGGTTAGTTGCTCCAATAATAAAGATAGGTTTTTGAGGGTTATTGTCAACATATGTCATTTCGGTTTTGAATTGGTTTACCACATTGGCGACTTCTGAACCAGCTTCTAATCCACTTAAATCAGTAAAGATGGTTTCACATTCATCTAAGAAGATAATGGCTCCGTTGTGTTCTTCTGCTTCTTCGCGAGCGTATTCGAATAAATCCTTCACTAGTTGTGGAGCAATTCCTTTATATTTTTGGGAAAAGATTGAACTGCTTACTTCAAAGAAAGGTAAATTAGTTTCTTTGGCTAAGCCTCTAGCTAAGGTTGTTTTCCCAGTACCAGGAACTCCATACA
>NZ_AKIN01000185.1:0-765 GCF_000309405.1 Vaccinium witches'-broom phytoplasma str. VAC | reverse complement strand
AACCCGTGAAGCAAGAAATTACCCTGAAGTAATAATTAAAAAAGATAAAAAAGGTAAAAATGTTTTTCATCATACAGGTAAAACTAAACAAGCAGCCGCTAAAACAGTAGTTAGTTTTAAAATTGCCTCAGTTTTAAAGCAAGAAGTAGCTGATCTAGAAATCATTAAAGAGTAGGCAATAAATGAAGAAAATTGTTTTTCTATTTAAATAAAAATTAAATAAAAGGAGATTTACATGTCTAAACAATTGAAAGAATTCAGAGATGCTGCGAATAAAGTATCAAAATTAAAAGCAGCAGGGTATACAATTAAACAATTAAAAGCTGTTAGATTTACACCCGAAGCATTAAAAACTGGCGGATTTACAGCTTTTGAATTAAGAGCTGCTGGATATACACCTAAACAATTAAAAAATGCTGGATTTACACCCCAAGATTTAAGAGCTGCTGGATATACAGCGAGAGATTTAAGAGATATTAGATTGACACTTAAACAATTAAGAGATCTTGGATTTACACCCAAAGAATCATATGATTCTGGATTTACAACTTATCAATTAAAAGCTTGCGGTTATACAGCCAAAGAATTCAGAAAGGCTGGATATCTAGTTTCAGATTTAAGAGAAGCTGGATTTAAATATAAAGACATATTAGCTGCTGGATATACACTTAAACAATTAATAGATGGTGGATATCCAGAACAAGAATTAATAGATGTTGGATATAGACTTAAAGAATTATATGATGAAGCAAGAAATAGCTGATC
>NZ_AKIN01000186.1:0-245 GCF_000309405.1 Vaccinium witches'-broom phytoplasma str. VAC | reverse complement strand
TTAGTTTTTTTGATAATTATTTTTGACATATTGGTTCTCCTTTGAATTTATTTTAATTTTAGTTCTTTAACTTTATCTTTGATGGATTTAGAAAGTTTGAAAGTGACTACTGTTTTCGCAGGGATTTCTAGTTTTTTCTTTGTTTTAGGGTTTCTACCGATGTAGGCTTTTCTTGATTTTAATTGGAATTTACCAATTTGTGTTGATAAAACTACTTCTTCGTTATTAGTGATTGCTTCGATTAA
>NZ_AKIN01000187.1:0-517 GCF_000309405.1 Vaccinium witches'-broom phytoplasma str. VAC | reverse complement strand
CTATCCTCTCCATCATATTCTTTTATATAATCAATAGTTTTACCATCAGGCTTGTAATATGTCTCTTTGATTAGTTCGTTAATGTATTTATCATATTCTTTTATTTTTTTAATAGTTTGATCATCAACTTGATAATAAATTTTTTTAATAGGTTCGCCAATAGGTTCGCCAGTATCTTCTTGATCGTATTCAGTTATATAGTGAATAGTTTTTCCATCATTTCGATAATAAATGTCTTTAACTGAATTACTACTATTTTCATCATATTCATATATATAGTCAATAGTTTTACCATCAGCTCGATAATAAATGTCTTTAACTGTCTCATAAGGATTTTTATCGTATTCTTTTATATAATTAATAGTTTTACCATCTTTTTGATAAAAAATTGTTTTAACTAGCTCATCAGTATTTCTATCGAATTCATTTATATAATCAATCGTTTTTTCATCATCTCTATAATAAGTTTCTTTTACAAGTTTGCCATTTGCTTGATCGAATTCTTGAATGACTTTAA
>NZ_AKIN01000188.1:0-740 GCF_000309405.1 Vaccinium witches'-broom phytoplasma str. VAC | reverse complement strand
AGATGCTGGATTTACAGCAAAAGATTTCAAAAAATATAATTATTCTGCTTATGATTTAAGTTATGGTGGTTATACAGCTAAAGAATTAAGAGATGCTGGATATATAGATACAGAAATATTAAATTCTCCATTTACAGCTGGAGAATTCAGAGATGCTGGATATACAGCAAAAGAAGTAAGAAAATATAAAAATTATTCTGCTATTTGGTTCTTTTGTGATAATTATACAGCTAAGGATTTAAATGATGCTTTATTTACATTCGAAGAAATAAAATCTGCTGGGTATACAAAGGAACAATTAAAAGCTGCTGGAATAAACATTTAAACAACTAAAACTGAACGCAAAATAACGTATTTTAATGTATAAAGGATTATAAGATTGAATATGCAATTTTCTTTTAGATCTGTGTTTGCTGATTCCGCTTTGTTTATCCTCACAAAATAGTAAACCTTTCTTTTTAGAGAACTTGGTAGCTTCATCCGTTTGTCAATCCTCACACCGTTAAGTAAACTTTTATTTTGTTTTGAACGTATAAAAATGAGTTTCTTTTAACGAAATTTTTATACGTTCAAAACAAAATAAAAGTTTATAGTGTGTGTAGGATTGACAAATACGGATTAATGAAGCTACCAAGCGACTTTATACATGTTAATATTGAATTTTTTACAAATATAAATTATAAGGAATATGCAAATGTTATTAAATTTAAACGATTACACTATGAATAAAAAAGATGTTA
>NZ_AKIN01000189.1:0-1080 GCF_000309405.1 Vaccinium witches'-broom phytoplasma str. VAC | reverse complement strand
AAGTTTTAGTAATAGGTAATTTTTGACAACTTTTAGAAAATTGAAATAAACGTTTACCTGTTAAATAATTTTTCTTTTGTAAAATCATTTTTTTAATTTCTTTATCATTGCCGACATACTCAGCATATTTAGTAACATATTTAAAAATAATAGAAGAACTATCTTCTTTACAAACACTTTGTTTCAATTGACATTCATTTATTTCTAATTTAATTTTTGCATTATTTTTAAAAACTTGTAAATTTTGAGAACGAGGATTTAATCTCTTTAAATTAGATAAACCTTTTTCATTATTAACAATATCAGCCCATAATTTAAAAACATTAGGAATAATTAAATTTTTACTTTTAACTTTTTTCCAACCATTCTTATTATTATATCTATGTTGATGTTTCTCGTAATATGTTTTATTTTCTAAAAATTCTGAATTATTTATTAAACCTTTTTTTTGACACATCATTTCATTAGTAAAACCAAAAATTTTTAATAAATCAATATTAAACATAATATGAAAATGCCATACATTTCTATTATTTTTAGTTTGTATTTGTGAAGCAATAAAATATTTAAATTCTTTTAAAAATTCAATAATTTTATCTTTTTTAAAGCCTTTTTGATGTAAAATTTGTCTATATTCATAACGTAATTTATTAATAAATTTTTTTACTAATTGATGCGTTTGATCATAATTTTTAACCTCTTTTGATAAAGAACCGTTAGCATTATGATGCGGCAAAGTAAGCGTTAACCAACTAATCTTTTGTTCTTCATAAAAATTATAAATAGCTTTAAAACGAGCATTTATTTTAGATTGTCTCAGATTTCTTTTAATATCTTCTATTTTACTTTCTAAATTAAAAGAAGATTGTAAAAAAGAATTGTCATTTTTATCATTATTAATGATTAAACAAGTATCTTCATAAAATTTTTGTAATTTTTTATCATCATTAGATAACTGTTTTAAAACATGTTTAGGTAAAATAAAATTTTTATTATCTAAATATGTTTTTTCTAAAAAAATTAATATTTCTTGTTTATTTCTCGTTTGGAATTGCTTTTTAGCTTGGGAATATAATAAAG
>NZ_AKIN01000190.1:0-491 GCF_000309405.1 Vaccinium witches'-broom phytoplasma str. VAC | reverse complement strand
ATTTAATGTCGGGGATGAAGAATAAATAAGCTTGAGGATATAAATGAATGATTCCTTGGTTTTGAAAATAGAGTAAAATAAGATATTCATTGATTTTACCACGGATTACTTTTTGACTTTGAGAGTTGATGTTATTTTGGTTAAAATAATGGTTTAATTGTTGGTAATTGGTTTTCATATATTCGTTAATAGAAAGATTAAAGGTGTCTTTGTTAAAAAAACATTTTAAGATTTCCACAGTTTGGATATTAGTATTAAATTGTTGAATATTAAAAAAATCTTGGTTATTTAACATTTGATATTCCTTTCTTTAAATAAAAAAAGACCTTTAAATTAAGGTCTTTTGTTAGTTTTTTTAGTTTTAAAAATTCTTTTTGTTTTCCAGGTAATGGTGCCATCTTTATGAATGGTTTTGATTTTTCCATTAGAAAAATAGATGTAAGTATTGCCATTTTGGCAGGTTTTTTTAGTTATGATCGCCATTTGATAGT
>NZ_AKIN01000191.1:0-651 GCF_000309405.1 Vaccinium witches'-broom phytoplasma str. VAC | reverse complement strand
TTTTTTCGTTTAAAAAAGTGTCTAAACTTTTTTTGATAATTCTTTAGTTTCAAAAGATATTTTTTTTAATATTTTATCTTTACACTATATAGTTAGGTAAAAAAAGTGAAAAAGTCGCCAACAAAATGAAAATAAAATAATCTTTGATATCAATTTAACATTTTTCTTTAAAAAAGGCGCATTAAAGTAACCTTTTTCAAGGTTATATTATTTTATATTCATTTAACTAAAAATTTATCTTAGATTTTGAATATATTGAGATGGAGTTGAATAGTTTAATTTACTTAAAATCCACTTATTATTCCAAAATTGAGGAAAATGATTAATTAATTTTTTCATTTTATCAGGAGATTTTTGAAATAAAAAAGGATTTTGATGTTGTAAGATGGTTTTCATTTGACCGAAAAAGTTTTCAATAACGGCGTTATCACGAGGGGTGGCTTTTCTTGACATGCTGATTAAAAAACCTTTTTTTGTTAAAGTTTTTTGAATTTTGAGCGATTGATAAACTTTTCCTTGATCAGAATGAATGACGCAAGGATTAATAATTTTTGGAAGTTTTTTAATAGTATTTAAAACTAAATCTTTATTTTGTTGGTTTGAAGTGTGAGAAGCAATTATTTGGTTGTTAAAAGAGTCTATAATACAAGA
>NZ_AKIN01000192.1:0-754 GCF_000309405.1 Vaccinium witches'-broom phytoplasma str. VAC | reverse complement strand
AATGTTTTTTAGATCCATATATCAGTTATGAAGAGGCCAAAAAGAAAATTATCGTGGATTTAGCGGTTCATTTCTTTGGTGAAGACAAAGTTGAAGTAATTAGTTAAATTATTTTTTTATAACAAAATATATAACATCTACACATATAATAACATTAACATACCCCAAAATAAGCGCATATACACTAAATTTTGCGATTTTATTTTTCGCAAATTCGGGGTTTTTTATTTTTATAACAAACCAAACAAAAGGAGAAAAAAGATGAAAAACGACACTAGTCAAGAAATTAGAATTGGGGGCTGGAACACGAAAACCACCCCTAACGATTTAACCCAAATTAAAAACTTTTTAAAAATATTAAAAGAAGATTTAATTAATCTCACTATTATCTCTCATTCTAAAAAGAAAAATACCTACCAAGAAGCTAATTATCGACCGAAAAACCAAACTCTCTTTGTCGATCCTCACATCTTAGAAGAAATGAAACAAACGAAAATCACCCTAATTAATGATAATTTCTCTTCTAGTAATAGTAAACTATTACTTTCTGATTTAACCCCGCTTAAAAGCCAAAATAACCCCCTTAAATATCTATTTAATATCTTCCAAATCAATTATAAAAATGAATTTAAAAATATCATCAAAGAATTAATTGGAAAAATTGATGTCAATAAGTTAGAAACTTTACAGTTATATCAATTAGACCCTCAAAAGCTAGATAAATATCATAAACCCATGAAAACTAACTATAAAA
>NZ_AKIN01000193.1:0-449 GCF_000309405.1 Vaccinium witches'-broom phytoplasma str. VAC | reverse complement strand
TTCAACAAATTAAAAAATTCTCCTCAATGATTAATTGGAGTTTATTTCAAGCCTAGAATCAATCCTTTTAACGAAAAATATCCTCATGAAGACGATGAATATACCTTAGAAAACCTTTTAAAATAAGAAATCTCTATCGAAGAAGTTTTTTCTTTTGGAACGTCCAAGAAAAACATCAGGAAAACAAACCTCAAATAAAATTAGTAAATAATGACATCTTCACTTACTAAAAGAAAATAAGAAGCGATCAATCATTATTTAATGGAAAATAACATCATCAAAGAACCAAAATTAATCAAATTAAATTGTTATAACGCCACTCCTTATACTGGTTTGGTCTTACCTTTGCCATCTAAAACTTTCCATGAAATTGATATTGACACCATTTATTTTGATGATGGAATTCGAATTATTCCTGAAAACCAACTTTACACCATCGAAGATTTACT
>NZ_AKIN01000194.1:0-514 GCF_000309405.1 Vaccinium witches'-broom phytoplasma str. VAC | reverse complement strand
ATAATACAAGAAAAATATAAAAATCCTTGGGGAGTTTTAAAATAAGTGATGTCGGTAAATAGTTTTTGCATTGGCGCAGCGCTTTTAAAATCTTGGTTAATTAAATTAGGGACTATGTTTAAATTATCCTTTAAAGAACGATAATGATATTTATTTTTTTGGATTCTGAGACGACAATAAATGTCATTTGCTTTCATAATGAGATAAACTTTTTTCTTAGTGATGAATTCATTAAATATGTTTTGGTATAAATGAGTGATTTTACGATGACCAAAGAAATATTCATTCATTTTACATAAAGCTTGGATGCGTTTTTGTTGTAAAAGATATTTTGCCTGTTTTTCTTGGTGTTTTGTTTTAACTTTTAACCAATAATAATAGGTACTGCGTTTAATTTTAATTGTTTGTAAAATGGTGGTTAAATTAAGAGTTTGATTGAATTGGTTAACTAAATGAAAAACAATTTTTTTATCAATTTTTTTAATTTTTTCAATCATTTTTTGTAATAATTTAA
>NZ_AKIN01000195.1:0-299 GCF_000309405.1 Vaccinium witches'-broom phytoplasma str. VAC | reverse complement strand
ATTTCAATATTATCTGATGTCTCTTTTAATTGTTCTTTAATTTCTTTAATTTTTTCTTCATTTTTAGTTAAAGCATCTTTTATTTTAACTTTTTGTTCTTGGTTAAGTTCTTGTTTTTCATATAATATTTTTAATTCTTCTTCGCATTTTTTTAATTCTCCTTCCCAATCGGTTTTAAGTCCTTGATAATCATTGATAGTTTGGTCGTATTTGTCAATGGCTTTATCGATTTCATTAATTAATTGTCCGACATATTTAGAAGATGGTTCTTTTGGTTTATAAAAGAAACATAAGTAAAT
>NZ_AKIN01000196.1:0-328 GCF_000309405.1 Vaccinium witches'-broom phytoplasma str. VAC | reverse complement strand
CCAAGTTCAATGTCAACTCTATTGTTCTCAAGCGAACTTCGCTTACTTTTTAGTCTATTTTAACGACCAAAACTATCATGTGGTACGAATTTATCAAGACAATAACTTCATTAATAAAATGATTGCAGATGGTAAAAAATATTTAGAATTACTACACAAAACAAAACAAGAATTATCACAAACAACTTATTTAAAACGATTAAGTAAATTTAAATAATAATTAAAACCCTAAGACCTTCAAATCGAAGGTCTTTTTTTATGTCCAAATTAAGATTAAAAGGAGAAAAAATCATGAAATTAATCGTTTTTGAAGGACTCGACGGGAGCG
>NZ_AKIN01000197.1:0-285 GCF_000309405.1 Vaccinium witches'-broom phytoplasma str. VAC | reverse complement strand
TCACGAGGGGTGGCTTTTCTTGACATGCTGATTAAAAAACCTTTTTTTGTTAAAGTTTGTTGAATTTTAAGTGATTGATAAACTGTGCCTTGATCGAAGTGAATGACACAAGGCTCTTTTAATTTTGGAAGTTTTTTAATAGTATTTAAAACTAAATCTTTATTTTGTTGGTTTGAAGTGTGAGAAGAGATGATTTGGTTGTTAAAAGAATCAATAATACAAGAAAAATAGAGAAAACCTTGATTAGTTTTAAAATAAGTGATGTCAGTAAAGAGTTTTTGAAGA
>NZ_AKIN01000198.1:0-616 GCF_000309405.1 Vaccinium witches'-broom phytoplasma str. VAC | reverse complement strand
AAACAATTTTTTGTTAACATTAATTTATCGTTTAGTTATGACAAAAGTAAAAAAATTGATTATGTCATTGATTTAGTTTATCGCCTTCATTTAGAAAAACAAGTAGAAATCATCGTCATCGACCATCTCCAAATTACCAAATCGACCAATCACTTAGAAAACGACCGTCTAGCCATTGACGAAATCATGACTAAACTAAAACAATTAGCCATTGAATTAAACATCGTTATTATCATTTTATCTCAATTTTCAAGAGATACATACAGCAATTACCAAGGAAAATCTCCTGAAATAACAGCTTTAAAAGGAAGTGGCGGAATTGAAACTAACTCAGATATCGTCTTAATAATGTCTGAATTCCAACCCAAACTATCCAAAGAAAAAGAAAAACCATTGAATATTTATAATCAAGATTGCAATCAATTATATTTAGAATCAAAAAATAACGAATCTCAAAAAATCATTGAATTAGCTATTAAAAAAAATCGCAGTGGCACCAAAAAAAACTTAGTTTATCACTTTGAAATGACGACACAAACCTTCCAAGAAATCGGTTATATTTTACCTTATCCATTAGAAAGTTATTAAGGAGTCAAATCAATGAATTATCAAGAAA
>NZ_AKIN01000199.1:0-319 GCF_000309405.1 Vaccinium witches'-broom phytoplasma str. VAC | reverse complement strand
GATAAAACTACTTCTTCATTAGTAGTAATTGCTTCGATTAAAGTCTTTTCGAAGATGTGATAAAATTCTTCTGTTTTTGAAATTGAGGTTTTGTTTGCCTCAGCGATTTTTTTAATTAATTCTTTTTTAGTCATAATAATTTGACTCCTTTTTTGATTTTTTTTGAAAATTACTGTTATTTAAATTAAAATAAAGTTTCATATCTAATTGAATGATGGTAAATAATGGTGAAAATTTTAATTCTACTCATAATTTTTAATAATGATTTCTTGATTGATGTTTTTGTTCGTGAGATGATGGCTTGTTGTTGTTTTTGTTT
>NZ_AKIN01000200.1:0-274 GCF_000309405.1 Vaccinium witches'-broom phytoplasma str. VAC | reverse complement strand
TAAAAACACTCTATGAAGAACAAAAAATAACCCAAGAACAAAAAGAAAAAATCAAAGAACTAATAAATCAAACAGAAACAAAGATTAACGAAATCAAAAAACAAAAACAAGAAACTGAAAATAACATTAATATCTTAAAAGAACAATTAAAACAAAAAGAAGAAGATTTTGTCAACAAAGAAAAAGAAATAAAACAAACTGAAAAACAAATCGCCGAATCCACTGATTTAACTGAAAAAGAAAAATTACGCACTAAATTAGATATCCTTTATGA
>NZ_AKIN01000201.1:0-412 GCF_000309405.1 Vaccinium witches'-broom phytoplasma str. VAC | reverse complement strand
TGATTTTTTTTGAAAATTATTGTTATTTAAATTAAAATAGAGTTTCGCTTAAAATTTAATGATGTGAAAAGATGGTAAAAATTTTAATTCTATTCATAATTTTTAATAATTATTTCTTGTTTTATATGACGATTTGTTAAATTGTGACTTGTTGTTGTTTTTGTTTTAATGATGTGACAGTTTGAAAATAAATTAAGAATTGGGGTTGTTTCGTAATTGGTGTATAACCATTTAACTCCACGATTAGTTGCTTGATGTAATGTCTTCGCTAACATTTTATGATCTTTCAAAGTAAATGGTTTTTGGTAAAAATCTTTATCTTTAATCCCTTCATAGTAATATGGTGGATCGATAAAAAGAAAATCGCCTTGTTGACTATTGGCGATAACTTGACGAAAATCCATACAATATA
>NZ_AKIN01000202.1:0-270 GCF_000309405.1 Vaccinium witches'-broom phytoplasma str. VAC | reverse complement strand
ATGTATGGATCTAAAAAACATTTTTGATAAGCTTCTTTCCCATATTGTCGTAATAAATCATCAACATCTTTACAAGTTTTGTCATAAGGGGGTAGAATTCTTCTTATCTCGTAAGAAATTTGTTGTTCTTTAAGTTGTTCACCTAAGGCTTCGTTGCGTTTTATTCCTGTTTCGTCGTTATCTAAGGCGATAATGACTTTAATCTTTTCTTTTTTTAAAATATCCATTTGAGTTTGGGAAAGTAATTGGGCAACACAAATTAACCCCACG
>NZ_AKIN01000203.1:0-657 GCF_000309405.1 Vaccinium witches'-broom phytoplasma str. VAC | reverse complement strand
AAGATAGTGGTAGCCATTAAAAACCAAGTGAAATAAGATTTAAAGGTTAGATAAGTTTTAATTAGGTCTAAAGGTGTTTTCATAATTATTTACCTCCTTTCTTTTGGTTTTCGATTTGTTCTAATGTTTCTGTGTTTGGAGAAATAATCATTTTGTAAGCTTGTTTTAAATCTTCTAAATTGATTTCATTTCTTCTAGTTTCGCCTTGACCTCGGTTTTTGGCGAAGATGGTGACAGTTGTTTTTAAGAGGTTTTCTAGAGTACGATTGGCTTTTTTGAATGCTTGTGAAGATGGTAATCTTTCTAAGGATTCATTGATAACTTCATATAAATATTGTTTGGTTTCTTCGCTGTAAGGATTTTTACGTTTGTTGATTAAGAATTCTAAGAAGGCTTTTCTTTCTTCTTTATTGCCTGGTTTAACTTCGATATTGTAAGTGAATCTTGATTTGATGGCATCATCAATTTGGTCGATGTGGTTTGTAGCGCCAATAATAAAGATAGGATGTACAGGATCATTTTCAAATGATGTCATTTCGGTTTTGAATTGGTTTACCACATTGGCGATTTCTGAACCAGCTTCTAATCCGCTTAAATCAGTAAAGATGGTTTCACATTCATCTAAGAAAATAATGGCCCCTTTTCCTTTTTGAGCTT
>NZ_AKIN01000204.1:0-543 GCF_000309405.1 Vaccinium witches'-broom phytoplasma str. VAC | reverse complement strand
ATTTGTTCGTTATTACTGTTAATGTATTGTTTTTCTAAATCATGGCTTAAACGGCCGATTAATTGAACTTTGTTTAACATAATTTTATTTTTCTTTCTTTTTGATATATATTCTTTTTATTTATTCATAGATAAAATTTTTGAAAACGAATGTATTAAACGACTAATTTGATTGATTGATGTTGGAATCGTTTATTACTTTTGTTTCAAAAGTTTTATGCTTGATTTTGATACAAAAAAAAGATTACTTTGAAAGTAATCTGAGTTTTCTTGTTTTATTGTTTCAAATAACTAGTTTAACGTCATTACGGACGAACGATAGGTTTTAACGTTTTTTTTAATTTTTTGATAGCGATGTTTTTAATATTTTCTATTTGTTTTAAAGATAAATTGAGTTTATCAGCTATTTCGGTGTTGAGATAACATCTTTGAAAATCTTCATTGATATTTCCTAAAGGAACGCCAAAACTTAAATGGATAATTTTGAATTCGGTTTCGCTTAATTTAGCTTTCATTTTTTTTAAAAAAATTTCATGATTAACTT
>NZ_AKIN01000205.1:0-808 GCF_000309405.1 Vaccinium witches'-broom phytoplasma str. VAC | reverse complement strand
AACAACCAGTTGACGAACAGGAAATTAATATCAAAAAGAAACAATTATTTAAAGAAATCTCACCCTTATTTAACCAAATTAGAGATTATTATCATTATTTGTTAATTTCCAAACGAAATAACGAAAGTAAACTAGGAATAGAATATTTAACTCAAAAAAGAAAACTCACTTTAGAAACCATCAAAGAATTTAAACTAGGTTACGCCCCATTATCTGATAAACCTTTATCTTTTCGTCTAGTAAATTACTGTCAAAAGAAAAATATTAATATCCATCAATTATTAGAATATGGTTTTATCAAAGAAAAAACTAATCAACAAAGAAAAAAATATTATCATGATACTTTCCATGGTTCCATTATTATCCCCATTGAAAATGGTTATCATAAAACTTTTCATTTTTATCAAAACCATTTCCGCGAAGTTTCTTATTTCCAACCTAAATATAAATCCCTCAATAATTTTAGTCAAACACCTACTTTTCATTTTAGTTATCGTTTTTTTGAAGCGTTACCATATATTAAAAAAACAAAAACCATCATCATTCATGAAGGTTTTTTTGATGTTATAAGTTGTTATCAATATGATGTCAAAAATGTTGTAGGATTAATTTGTGTCGCCCAATTACTTTCTCAATCTCAACTAGAAATTCTCAAAAAAGAAAAAATTAAGGTGATTATTGCCTTAGATAACGACGAAACAGGCCGAAAACGCAGCGAAGCCTTAGGAGAACAACTTAAAGAAGCAAACATTTTATACGAAATTAGACGCATTTTGCCGCCTTACGACCAAACTTGTAAAGATGTTGA
>NZ_AKIN01000206.1:0-493 GCF_000309405.1 Vaccinium witches'-broom phytoplasma str. VAC | reverse complement strand
CATTTTATATTAACTCCTTTTTTTATTTTTTAATCATGTTAATATCACTAAAAGGGAGGAATTGGTTAGTCAGTAATGTTTGTAAAAAGATATTCGCTTGAGGTGAAAAACAATCGATCACTTGGTTAATTCCTGGGATTTTTCCTTGATTGATTTTCTTGTTTAATCTTTGAGTTTCCACAGTGTTATTAGTTAATAAATAAAATTCAAAACGAGTATCTAGTTTTTTTAATTGTTGAGCTTCTACCATGGCTTGACGATAACGGTCACGCAGGCATGTTTTAATACTAAAGGCAATAATCCGTTTCGTTTGGGTAAATAACACTAAATCAAATTTAATATCTGGAATGAAGAATAAATAAGCTTGGGGGTATAAATTTGTGATTCCTTGATTTTGAAAATAGAGTAAAATAAGATATTCATTGATTTTACCACGGATCACTTTTTGACTTTGGGAGTTGTAATTGTTATTAATTAAATATTGATCTAGTAA
>NZ_AKIN01000207.1:0-288 GCF_000309405.1 Vaccinium witches'-broom phytoplasma str. VAC | reverse complement strand
ATTACCAAAGAAACTTTAGGCTCATATCTTAACGACATCGACCGCGACCTAGCCAAACTCGACGCCGACCAAAAAGACTACCAAAAGAAACTAGAAGAATATAAAAATCGTAGTGATAATAATGAACTTTTAAACACTGAAACTTTAAAAGAAAAAATTCAAGAAGAACAAAGAAAAAATAGAGAAAATTCCGTTATCACAGAATATCAAAAAATAGTTAACGAATTAGATAAAAAAAGAAAAGACATCGTGGATATACCAAATTTAGAAAAAAAACAATATAAATTA
>NZ_AKIN01000208.1:0-299 GCF_000309405.1 Vaccinium witches'-broom phytoplasma str. VAC | reverse complement strand
GGCGACCTTCAACATACCCTTTTAAGGTATTTTTTCTCTATCAAAGATCTAAGGAAAATAAAAATGAATAGTAAAGGATTACTTTGATAAAAAAAGATCATTTAAAAGAGCTTTTTGAAGCCAGTTTGATCAAAAATAATTTAAAAATAACCTTTTTTATGGGCTTTTGTTGCAAAAAAGATGCATATGTTTTTTTAAACAACACGAAAAACCTTCCTTTTTAAAAAAGAAGGGCATTAATAAAAATTGCTTAATTTAAATTTGTTTACTTTTTTGATTGTTTAATTGTTTGATTAATA
>NZ_AKIN01000209.1:0-524 GCF_000309405.1 Vaccinium witches'-broom phytoplasma str. VAC | reverse complement strand
TTAAAACCTCTTAAAAAAACTTGTATTTTCCATTCCGACCAAGGCAGCCAATATACTGCTAAAAAATTTAAAACTATTTTAAAACAAAAAGGTTATCGCCAAAGTTTCTCTGATGTAGGCATTCCTTCTCAAAACGCTTGTATTGAGTCTTTTTGGGCTAATTTAAAAGGCGAAAAACTTTATTTAAGTGATTTAGAACAAATGAATGCTAAACAGATGAAAAACATGGTACACGAGTATATTCTTTTTTATAATCAAAAAAGAATAATGCAAAGTTTAAACTATTCTGCGCCGCAATTATTAATCAAACCATTAAACAATCAAAAAAACCCATCTTTTTCAAAAAAGACGGTTTTTCCTGTTTTTTAAAAAAAATATATTCATCAAACCATTAAACAATAAAAAAAACCAACAAATTTAAATTAAGAAATTTTTATTAATTCCCTTCTTTTTTCAAAAAGGAAGGTTTTTAGTGTTTTTTAAAAAAACATATAAATCTTGTTTTCAACAAAAGACCATAAAAA
>NZ_AKIN01000210.1:0-704 GCF_000309405.1 Vaccinium witches'-broom phytoplasma str. VAC | reverse complement strand
GAATTAAGAGATGCTGGGTTGGCATTTAGTGTATTAAGAGCTGCTGGATTTACAGCTAAGGAATTAAAAGCTGCTAGATTTACAGCTAAGGAATTATCAGATGCTGGATATACAGCTAAGGTATTAAGAGCTGCTGGATTTACAGCTAAGGAATTAAAAGATGCTGGTTTTACAGCTAATGTATTAAAAGATGCTGGATTTACAGCTAAGGAATTAAAAGATGCTGGATTTACAGCTAAGGAATTAAAAGATACTGGATTTACACTTAAAGAATTAAGAAATGTCGCTGGTTTTAACATGAAAAATTTCAGAGATGCTGGGTTTACAATTAAAGATTTAAAATCTTCTGGATTTACAGATAAGGAATTATTATATAATGGAAGTATAGCTATGGAATTATATCATGATGCTGGTTATACATATACAGATATAGAAGATGAAGGCGGATATACACGTAAAGAATTAAAAGCAGGTCATTTTTGGTATGCATAATGTTAATGCAGTTATAGAAACCATTTAAGTTTTTATTTCTTTCATTAATCAATATATATATCTGTTTATCGTTCTTAAAACATTAAAAATGATAAACAGATAAATGAAAAGAACTAAATTAAAATTTTTATAAGTTGGTTGTTAAATAAATACTTAAACAACTAAAACTGAACGCAAAATAACATATTTTAATATATAAAGTATTATAAGAT
>NZ_AKIN01000211.1:0-387 GCF_000309405.1 Vaccinium witches'-broom phytoplasma str. VAC | reverse complement strand
TAAATTTAGGTTTATTAACAATTATCTTATTATTTCTTCCCCATCTTTTATATCTAATTGATTTTCTTTTTAAATGTCTTTATCACCTTTTTCGTTTCTTTTATTATTTAGGAAAATATCTTTTATTATTATTTCAAAAAATTTTTAAGAAAGAATAATTATTATGAGAATCCAAAACTTAAATCAACGCACCAAATTATGGTATCAACACCGAAAAAAATACATCAACGCTTCCGAAATCGCTTCCATTACGGGGTTAGACCCTTTTCGTTCCATGGAACAATTAGTCCATGATAAACTCTTTGGCACCACTTTTACCGCTAATCAATATACGTTACATGGTCAAAAAATGGAATCCATCGCGCGACAGTTTTTCATACAAAAAAC
>NZ_AKIN01000212.1:0-354 GCF_000309405.1 Vaccinium witches'-broom phytoplasma str. VAC | reverse complement strand
TCCGATCTTTGCGATCCACTATCTTCGGTATTTTCTTTTTCTTCAAAAGGAAACTTTCCACCAATCAAACAAACAAAACACCAACTTGGAAAGGCTATTTAATTTATTTTTTAATTATTCTTGGATGTTTAAGTTTCATTTATCTCTCTTTCTTTCATCAACCCAAAGACCCATCCTCTAAATACGCAGGCCAATTAATCAATAAAATCGATAAAGCTATTGACAAATACGACCAAACTATCAATGATTACAAAGGGCTCAAATCCAATTGGGAAGGTGAATTAAAGAAATGTGAAGAAGAATTAAAAACATTATATGAAAAACAAGCAATTAATCAAGAACAAAAAGAAAAAA
>NZ_AKIN01000213.1:0-530 GCF_000309405.1 Vaccinium witches'-broom phytoplasma str. VAC | reverse complement strand
AAAAAATATTTCTTTAGTTTGAAAAGATAGGAAATTATCTATTAATTTTTAGTCTTAAAGAGTCATTTTAAAATAAAAAGTTGTATGAAAAAACGGAACAGCTCAAACCCACTACAAAACCAACCATTATTAAAGAGTTATTAACATATTTACAAACTAATTTCCCACAAGATAACTTTACTTTATTTTCTTTAAATTATTTAAATGATGATTTTAATAACCAAAATAATATTCATATTTTAGACAATATCAAACACACTTACACCCAAGAAAAACTATTTCAACAACTCTTAAAAATTATTAGTCCCACATATGAAAATCAAGAATAGAATAGGCGCTAAATTGATATTTTTTTATCATTAGAAAAAGAGTGCTTTATGAAAAATGATGATAAAAAAACAATTTTTTTTCCTATATTTATACTTTTATTATAACATAAATAATAAAATTTGGTTAATCAAAAAAAGAAAAAAACAGGTCTAACCCTCCATAAAGAAGGGTATATTTAATAATTAATAATTGATGATAAA
>NZ_AKIN01000214.1:0-612 GCF_000309405.1 Vaccinium witches'-broom phytoplasma str. VAC | reverse complement strand
TGGTTAAATGTTGATAAAATTGAACCACTATTCCTTGTTTTAATTGGTGAATACTTAGTTTGACAGTTAAAAGATAGAATTGAATGACATAATAAATGGTTATAACTGGAATAAATAAAATTAGAATGATAATGAAAAAGATGAGATTAATAGGTAAAGATTGAAAGATTTTTTTAATTAACATAAGTAAATAGTTCCTTTCTTTTAAAATAAAAAAACTCTCTATAAGAGAGAGTCTTTGTTTTGTAATATAATTTTTTTATTCTTTTAAATTTTTTAAACATTAAAATATTTTTTTATACAATGAATCAAAAATACCCATATAAGTATTTGTTTTTTGATTTAGTTCTTGTTGTAATTTGTTTATATTATTTTGTTGATTTAAAAATTTTTCTTTTTCTTTTTGTAATTCCATATATTTTAAGTTTAATTGTTGTTTTAATTTTTCATTTTCTAAATTAATATTTTGATTTTTTTTGTTAATTTCTTCTAAATTGTTTATATAATTTTCTAGATCTAGAATAATTTTTTTTGTATTAAGATAAATATTTGTTTGGTTATCTATTTCTTTTTCTAATTGTAATTTTATTTTTTTAAATAAATTTAATTCAA
>NZ_AKIN01000215.1:0-400 GCF_000309405.1 Vaccinium witches'-broom phytoplasma str. VAC | reverse complement strand
AATGTTAATTTATTTCTTCGAAAAGATCTACGATAACTTCTTTTTCTAGACATTTAAATCTCCTTTTATTAAATTTTATTTAAATAGAAAAACAACTTTATTCACTTATCACCTACTCTTTCAAGAAACAAAAGGTTATTTTCTTTCAAAAAAAGATAATTCTTCAAATTTCAACCGAACCTTTATTAACTATTTTTAACAAAAGACACCTTTTTATTTAAAGTTTTGTTTATTTTAGTATAATAATAAGGTATAATAAAGTGAAATAATTATTTTCTTCGAAATATAAATATTATTTGACGAAGTAAGAACGTGATAATAAAGAATTAAATTTATTTTATATTAATTTTTGAATAAAATAAATATACTCATGTTTATATTTATTTGTTTTGTTTCTTTT
>NZ_AKIN01000216.1:0-366 GCF_000309405.1 Vaccinium witches'-broom phytoplasma str. VAC | reverse complement strand
CTAAATTTATTTGAGGTTGGATTTCTTGAGATTTTTGTTTGGCATCCCAGAAGATAAAGGCTTCTTCGATAGCGATTTCGTATTTTAGGAGATCTTCTAAGGTGTATTCGTAATCTTCGTGAGGATATTTTTCTTTAAAAGGATTAATTCTAGGTTTGAAATAAACTCCAATTAATCCCTGAGGAGGGTTTTTTAATTTGTTGTAGAAAAATTCACATCCATAAGGGTTGTATGAGGGTTCTTCGATATTATAGGTGGAAATTTGGATATTGAAATATTCTAAGATATTAGGAATATTTTCTTTCTTTATGACGTTGATGTCGTATCTTTTCATTTTTGGTTGGGTATTTAACCATTCTTGTTGAA
>NZ_AKIN01000217.1:0-410 GCF_000309405.1 Vaccinium witches'-broom phytoplasma str. VAC | reverse complement strand
CAAACAAGAACAAAAAAAAATATCAAATTATCATGAAGAGTTGGATAATGAACAAAAACCAAATAAACCTTCAAGAACTAAACGCGAAACTGAAAAACCTAAATTCACCATTACTGAAACTCGTTTTGACCAAATCAAAACTTATGTATTTTCGGAAACCGACGATAAAACTTTATTACCCAATGATTTTTCTGAAATAGAAAAAACCGAAATTGAAAAAATAAAAAACAGTTGTAAATCATGGTTAGGTTTTTTAAAAGAAGAACAAAATATGATTAATGAATATCAAGAAAAATGTGATGATTATAATAAACAAATAAGCGAACTTGATCCTAAAAAAAATGAAAACGAAATCGAAGCATTAAATGGTATGTTATCAATAGATGAAGATTACAAAAAAACATAGAAGA
>NZ_AKIN01000218.1:0-313 GCF_000309405.1 Vaccinium witches'-broom phytoplasma str. VAC | reverse complement strand
TGAAAAGAAAATGATTTTTATTATTAATAAGATCATTTTATTGTAAAAAAGGCGTAATAAAGATACCTTTTTTTAAAAGGTTTAATTAAAAAGATATTTGTAAATAATTTATCTTAAGTTTTGAGAATATTGAGAAGGAGATGAATAGTTTAATTTAGTTAATAACCATTTTTGATTCCAAAAATTAGGAAATTGGTTAATGATAGTTTTTATTTTTGTCATTGGTTTTTGGAATAAAAAAGGATGACGATTTTCTAGAATACTTTTCATTTGGCCGAAAAGATTCTCAATAACCGCGTTATCACGTGGAGTT
>NZ_AKIN01000219.1:0-383 GCF_000309405.1 Vaccinium witches'-broom phytoplasma str. VAC | reverse complement strand
AGATTTTAATTGTTGATAATGATATTTATTTTTTTTGCTTCTTAAACGACAACAAATCCCTTTTTCTTTCATGATGAGATAAACTTTTTTCTTAGCGATGGTTTCATTAAAGATTTTTTGATATAAATCAGTAATTTTGTTCGATGACCTAAGGAAATATTCATGCATTTGACATAAAGATTTAATGCGTTTTTGTTGTAATTTGTTAACTTCTTTTTAATTTTTATTTGTTTTGAATTTTTAACCAATAATAAGTGCTTCTTTTAATTTTAATAGTTTTTAAAATGATTGTTAAATTTTTAGTTTTTTATTCAATTGTTTAAACATTTAAAAAACTGTTTTTTTATTATTTTTTTGATTTTTTTCATTAGAGTTTATAATAA
>NZ_AKIN01000220.1:0-263 GCF_000309405.1 Vaccinium witches'-broom phytoplasma str. VAC | reverse complement strand
AATTTTATCAACATTTAACCACGAAGCAACCAAATCATCATGTGGCATTTCATTAATACTTGGTTAACTAAGTTAAATAACAGTCTTCATAAGATAAGTAGTGCTTTCTTTACTTATCAAAATCAATGGTTAAACTTAGGTTTATTAATGATTATTTTATTATTTCTTCCTCATATTTTATATTTAATTGATTTTCTTTTTAAAATTCTTTATCACGTTCTACGGTTTATTTATTATTTAGGAAAATATCTTTTATTATTATT
>NZ_AKIN01000221.1:0-402 GCF_000309405.1 Vaccinium witches'-broom phytoplasma str. VAC | reverse complement strand
TAGATAACGACGAGACAGGCCGAAAACGCAGTGAAGCCTTAGGTGAAAAACTTAAAGAAGCAAAAATTTTATACGAAATTAGACGCATTTTACCCCCTTATGATAAAACTTGTAAAGATGTCGATGATTTAATCCGTCAATACGGAAAAGAAGCTTACCAAAAATGTTTTTTAGATCCATACATCAGTTATGAAGAGGCCAAAAAGAAAATCATCGTCGATTTAGCAATTCATTTTTTTGGCGAAGACAAAGTTGAAGTAATTAGTTAAATTATTACTTTGTTACACCAATATATAACATTTACACATATAATAACATTAACATACCCCAAAATAAGCGCATATATCCTAAATTTAACTATTTAGGGTTTTTATTTTTATAATAATAAACCAAATAAAAGGA
>NZ_AKIN01000222.1:0-332 GCF_000309405.1 Vaccinium witches'-broom phytoplasma str. VAC | reverse complement strand
TTCCAATTACGGATGGCTTGATAGGGTTCTAAAGAATCAGACAATTCGATAATCTTTTTTCTTTTTTGGACGTTAAAAGTAAAGAGATAAATATTTTTAGCGCCGTTTGATAATTTGAGTAAATCTTCGATGGTGTAAAGTTGGTTTTCAGGAATAATTCGAATTCCATCATCAAAATAAATGGTGTCAATATCAATTTCATGGAAAGTTTTTGATGGTAAAGGTAAGACCAAACCAGTATGAGAAGTGGCGTTATAACAACCTAATTTAATCAATTTTGGTTCTTTGATGATGTTATTTTCCATTAAATAATGATTGATTACTTCTTCTTT
>NZ_AKIN01000223.1:0-246 GCF_000309405.1 Vaccinium witches'-broom phytoplasma str. VAC | reverse complement strand
AGTGAGTTTTCTTTTTTGAGTTAAATAAGTTAATCCTGGTTGACTTTCGTTATTTCGGTTAATGGTTAATAAATAATGATAATAATTTCTAATTTGGTTGAATAAGGGTGAGATTTTTTTAAATAATTGTTTTTTTTTGATATTAATTTCTTGTTCGTCAACTGGTTGTTTTGATTTCATTGGTTGATATAGTTGTTTCAAAGGGTTAATAGTTATTTTCGTTATTTCTTTTTCTTGTTGGATTAA
>NZ_AKIN01000224.1:0-373 GCF_000309405.1 Vaccinium witches'-broom phytoplasma str. VAC | reverse complement strand
CTTAGCCAAAGAAACAAATTTACCTTTCTTCGAAGTAAGTAGTGCTATTTTTTCACAACAATATTGCGGAATAGCGCCTCAAATGGTTAAAGATTTATTTGAAACAGCTAGAGAAGAAGCAGATAAAAACAAAGGAGCTATTATCTTCTTAGATGAATGCGAAACCATTTTTACTGATTTAGGAACATTAAAAGCTGGTTCAGAAATCGCCAATGTGGTAAACCAATTCAAAACCGAAATGACATCATTTGAAAATAATCCTGAAAAACCTATTTTCATTATTGGCGCTACAAACCACATCGACCAAATTGATGAAGCCATCAAATCAAGATTTACTTACAACATCGAAGTTAAACCAGGTAATAAAGAAGAA
>NZ_AKIN01000225.1:0-348 GCF_000309405.1 Vaccinium witches'-broom phytoplasma str. VAC | reverse complement strand
AAGGGTTAATAGTTGTTTTCGTTATTTCTTTTTCTTGTTGACTTAAGGTTTTAAATTCGAAAGAATTCATAAATCCTTCTATTCTTTGAATCGCTTCATGAAAGGATTTAATTTGACGGATAGCCATATAAACATCAATAATATCGTAATTTTTACAACATTTCCAACAATGAATTTTGTTAGTAGAAGTTAAATGACAACAAGTGGGGTTTTGTCCTTGATGGACGGGGCAAGGGAAACGATATTTGGGGTTGAATTTTGGTGGTATTATATTTAATTTTTTTAATAAAACTGACATGGGGAAATGAGTTTGGATGTATTTTATTTTATCTTGATAATTCATTGAGT
>NZ_AKIN01000226.1:0-288 GCF_000309405.1 Vaccinium witches'-broom phytoplasma str. VAC | reverse complement strand
TTTTAAAAATTCTTTAAGACTAACTATTAAGTTAGTCTTTTTTTCTTTTCTAAGACTAAAAAAAATAATTTCTTATCTTTTCTAAAAACGTTTTTAGAAAGGAATTAAATGTTAAGAGAAGAATTATTTAAAGATTTTTTAAAAAATAAAAAGAATTTAGAAATACGAGAACAATTAATTGAACTTCATTTACCTTTAGTCAAAAAACTAACTTATCAATTTAAATATTATCCTCGAGTTTTAACTAAAGAAGATTTATATCAAGAAGGGTTTTTAGGATTAATCAAA
>NZ_AKIN01000227.1:0-308 GCF_000309405.1 Vaccinium witches'-broom phytoplasma str. VAC | reverse complement strand
TTAATTCCTTAGCTGTATATCCTAAGCTTTTATAAACACCTTCTTTTAAATCAAAATGTCCTTTAAATTGTTTTGCTTTATATCCGGCAGCTTTTAATTCTTTTAATTCATCGACATAAAATCTTGCAGATTTAAGATCTTGTAATGTATACCCAGCATCTAATATTTGTTTCAATGTAAAACCGATTTCTTTTAATTGGACCGCTGTAACCCCTAATTTTTTAAAATCTGATACTGTTTTATAAAGTTTAGTTTTAAAATATTTAATATTACCATTTTTATCTGTTTCTTTATATTTTTCTTCATTA
>NZ_AKIN01000228.1:0-304 GCF_000309405.1 Vaccinium witches'-broom phytoplasma str. VAC | reverse complement strand
TATCTAGTTTATTGGGGTCCAGTTGGTATAATTGTAAGTTTTCTAGTTTGTGATGATTAATTTTGCCGATCAATTCTTTGATGGCGTTTTTAGATTCATTTTTATAATTGATTTGAAATATATCATGAGAGGTTTTAAGGTTATTATTTTGGTTTTTAAGAGGGTTTAAATCTGAAAGTAATGGTTTGGTTATTACTAGAAGAAAAATTATCGTTAATTAAGGTTATTTTGGTTTGTTTAATTTCTTCTAAGATTTGAGAGTCGACAAAAAGAGTTTGGTTTTTAGGGCGATAATTGGCTTCTT
>NZ_AKIN01000229.1:0-252 GCF_000309405.1 Vaccinium witches'-broom phytoplasma str. VAC | reverse complement strand
CAATTACTACTATTATCGGAAAGGTTATCAAAAAATGAACTTTTTTAAAAAACATCGGATCGCTATTTTAATTATCACTGTTTTAGTTATTTCTTTTATTATTGGACTTTTTGAAGGTCTTTATGAAACTAAACAAGAACCAAAATCATTATCAAATTATCATGACGAATTAGATAACAATGCAAAACCAAATCATCCACCAAGAACTAAACGCAATTTAGAAATTCCAAAATCTAAAATTAAAATAACTCA
>NZ_AKIN01000230.1:0-307 GCF_000309405.1 Vaccinium witches'-broom phytoplasma str. VAC | reverse complement strand
ATTATTTATTTTTAATATTAAATGTTTTTATGCTTTACCTGGGATAACTTTAGAAACGCAAAAGATACAATTAGAAGAAAGGAAAAATGAACTAAAGTCACAAGAAATAGTACTATCTAGAGAGCCAAGAAATAATGTAAATAATATTGAAAGATTATGTCATATTAGAACAGAAATAGTTAAGATAGATATGGAAATATATATGATAATGCAACAAATTCAAATGCGAGACATTATACAATAAACCCAAAACATTCCGAGGCGAATAGAATAATTAGAAGAAAACATTAAATAATAATTAAATATA
>NZ_AKIN01000231.1:0-3657 GCF_000309405.1 Vaccinium witches'-broom phytoplasma str. VAC | reverse complement strand
CAAATATTTTTTTTATGTTGTCATATAGTAAATTAATAAATAATTTTTTCTAAAAGGTATTTGTTTTAGAAAAATTAGTTGTTTTCATTCGGAACTATTTTGCTGGGGCTCACCCGAAATATTTTAGGCATTTTTTATTATCATATGTAAATCGTTTTTATAAATTATCCTTCTTTTTTTTATAAACTCTTATAGATGTATAAACCCAAAAATAAAAGCTAAATTGTTCTTTGGAAAACAATTTAGCTTTTATTCTGTATTATGGCGAAAAAAATGTTAACATTATTGAGTTTTTTTTCTTTTGAAATTAAATTTATTTTCTTTGCCTTCCAGCAAATTAATAATATTTTTGTAATGTTTTAAAAAAATAATAATTGTGGTGGCAAAGATAAAATATAATTCCATATGAGTTTGTGGAGGTTCCTTTTCCCTCGAAAGCTCAATGCCAGTATGAATCCATAAGCCGACATTTACTAAAGAAGTGGCTATAAGAGACGATAAAGAGGCGTACCCGCTAAATCTTACCATAATAACAAAAGATAAGATTCCTAATAAGCCCACTAGGTAATTAATGCTTGTGATAAAACCGACCGAACTAGCGATAGCTTTTCCGCCCTTAAATTTATTGAAAATAGAAAACATATGTCCTAAAACAGCAGCCATACCGAAATAGACTCTAAAATCATTGATTTTCTCAGGAATAATATCATTTTTCGTTAAATGTTTAACGATAAAAATAGGCAAAAAACCTTTTAAAAAATCTAAAATAAAAGTTAGTAAACCTAATTTAAAACCTAATACTCTAGTTACATTCGAAGAACCAATATTTTTTGAACCTAAAGTACTAATGTCTTTGTTTTTAAAAATTGTTCCTACCAATAAGCCTACCGGAATAGATCCTATTGTATAAGACAATAAAATAATACTTACGATAATGCTTATATTCGATATATTCATGTTTTTATTTTTCAAACTTTCTTTTATTTATATTATAACAATTTCATAAATATTTGTTAATTAACAAATAATAAAAAGTTAAACATATAATTTGTAAATTGGTCTAAAACCAGATTGGTTTACATATATAAATATTTAAAACCGAAGGTGGATACGATATATACTAGAGGACCAACTACACGAGTTGCTATAGTCGCAAAAGGCAATAAATCTTCTCGATGACTAATAGCCATCACTCCTAAATTGCCTGTTCCACCTATGCTGTGCGAGCAAAGTCCAGCAGTTAAAGATAATTCTAGAGGGTAAAAACCTAATGATTGGGCTAAAATAAAAGTTGTTATCACAGCGACCGTTAAGGAAGCAACAACGATTAATACAACACTAGGTGTTTTTAAAGTATTTATTAAATTGGCAAAATTAGTAGTTAAACCTAAACCGGCTAAAACAGGACCTGTAAAATTAATAGACATGAATTTTCCAGCTTGGGACACAGAATTTTGATACTTATCAGACAATAAATCAAAAATTTTAATAACTAATAAAATGATAATAACATATACCATTGCGTCTAAATAACTACATAAAACTTGGTTAATCATATTGCCTAAATTATAAAGAGCGAAAATGATTAATAACCCCATACCTATTTGTTTATGTTCTAAAGGTGTTTTGATAGACTTATGAGAATGGTCAATCTTTTTTTGCTCTAAAGAGCCTTTGCCGCTGTATTTAGTTTTATCAAATAAAACAAATAATAAACCAGCGAAGAAAATACTTAAAACACGGGCTAAAATTAAAGGCGCTAAAAGAACACTTCTAATTTGACTTGCCTCTGCTGATTCTTTAAAAGCGTCTTTATAAATACCATTGGAAAAGCCGCCAATACCTAAGTTAGTACCTCCATTAGTTAAAGGCACAAACACAAAGAAAATACTATCCCAGAAACTGCCTTGAGATTTCTTTGAGAAAATAACATCTGGATGAAAACCCACTAAATAACCTAAAAAACCACTAACAACAAAAGCAAAGATAATAGCGATTAAAGTGATCGGAATAAACTTGATTAAAGATCTTTTTAATAAATTTCTATCCACGCTTAAAATACTTCCGGCGATAACGATAGTGATAAAGAATTGTGAGAAATTAATCCCTAAACCATCATTCGCTCCTGGTTTATTGAAAAAAGCTTTATCAAAATTATCAGCTATGTTTTTTGGTATTATTTCTTGATAAATTAAAAAAGATGGTACTAATATAGAAAGTAAAAAACCAAAGCCTAATTTGTTTAAAAAAGGCGTTTTAGAACCAATATAATTTAAACCAATCCCTAACACCATAGCAATAAATAAAGGCGTTAATAAAGGATGCCATAATTTTTTATTGTCTCGATCTATTCTCATATAAACGATATTTAAAATCATTATTACAACAAAACTTAAAAACAATAAAGGGTTAAAACCAAAAATCTCTATTTTCTTTTTATTATTTTTTTCATTCATAAAAAATGTTTCCTTCTTTCTTATGTATTATAATTATGGATTAGAATGTTAATGCATGAACACTTATAATTATATTTTATTGAGAAAAGTTTATAACAAGAAAAAGTCATTCATAAACATCCTTTGTTAAAAAAAACCTTTTATTAACCGAAAAAATGCTTGTTGTGTTTCATTTATTTGCTCAAAAAATTTTTCTATTTGATGATTAATTATGTTTTTCGTTGAAATTAAATTGTTGATAAATATTTTGTATTTTATTTCTAAATAACAAAAAGACCACTAAGTTGATCATATTGGAAGTAATCACGGGAATCAGATTTAAAAACCATAAAATAAACCAAGATTTAGTTGTACCACCGTTAAAAAAAGCGTTTATCAAGTTCGCAAAAAGACCTTCACGAGTAGGTAAATTTTTTTTAATAATGTTTAGCCACGCATAACCGTTAATTGTGCGAGAAATACTTTGAACGATGATAATAATAGTGAAAACTAGTAACATTTTTTGATAATTTTTTTCGTCCATTTTTAGAAAAGATATAAAAAGATATGCTAAAATAGGTATAAAAGTCCCAAAGATAATATTTTTGAAAATAACAGCACTTTCGTCTAAAAATAAAGTTTGATAAGTATTATAGATTTGTAAGTATTGAAATGAGGAATAAAAAATCCCATCAAAAAATAAGTAAATCAATAAAAAAGTTAAAGCATATTTAAAACTAAACAAAAACATTAAAACGAATAAAGGAAAGTGCCAAAAAACACATAATTGAGCGTCTATAATCGGCATTTTTTTAAAACTAAATAAACTGCCTGAAAGAAACTTTTGGTTAATTTGAGCTAATATAAAAGCCATGGCTATTAAATTAGCTCCTAAAGTTATTTTTTTTAAATCTATTTTTTTAGTCATATTATTTTTTCCTTTGGTGCGAATATATGAAGCTTGAAAGAAGGCATTGTTTATGGTAGTGATTTTATAAACACAATTATGCTTGTGTTTTAAGTGAATTATTACATTTATATCTTATTTTATTTTAACACATAAGAAGACCTCTTCTAGAATGATTATTCTATCAATAAATGTTTCTAATATGCGATAATAATGATATAAACATCTTTTTTATTGAATTCAGTTACGCAATGAATTAATAAAAAGTCAATAAATATGTTTTTTTAATATATATTTTGTTATAATGTTTTTGTC
>NZ_AKIN01000232.1:0-2276 GCF_000309405.1 Vaccinium witches'-broom phytoplasma str. VAC | reverse complement strand
ATTATTTTTTTTAGTCTTAGAAAAGAAAAAAAGACTAACTTAATAGTTAGTCTTAAAGAATTTTTAAAAAGTAAAAAGTGTCTAAAGTTTTGGAACAGTTCACAGCTTTTACTGTGCGCCTTGAATTTGTTGCTATTTTATTAAAAGCCATATAGTAACTTTCAATATTATTAGTAAGCCATTGAAAAGTGTGTTTTGAAACTCACTTGTTGTTTTTCAATCTCTTCTCAATTTTGTTTAAATGCGTATTCAGTTTTGAAATTTTGATTTCATTTGATAGCATGCAGAAAACAATAAAGAACAATAAGAACAAGCTTTTAAGGAATTTGATAAATTATTCATTGAATTTATTACAAAACCTTCAGACAACAACCCAACCAACAATTGATTTTAAATATCAATTACATTTATCCCCCAAAGAGGAACTTATGGAAAAGTTCCTCTTTTTATTAAAAAAGTCAAGATTAAAATACATCATTTAAAGAAAAATTATTTATAATTTAAGATACTAAGAGATAAAAAAAGTAGGTTTATATAATGGAAAGAATACAAAAAATTTTAGCTAACTCTAATATCGCTTCTAGAAGAAAAGCTGAATTATTAATTTTAGCTAAAAGAGTGAAAGTTAACGGTAAGATAGTGACTACTTTCGGTACTAAAGTATCTCCAAAAGATGTTATTTTAGTAGACGATAAGCCTATTCAAAAAGCACCATATCTTTATTTTTTACTCCATAAACCTAGTGGTTATATTACTAGTGTTCAAGATGATAAAAAAAGACCTATTGTGCTTGATTTAATTAAAGAAGAACGTCAACAAAGACTTTATCCCGTCGGCAGACTTGATTTCAAAACAGAAGGTTTATTGATTATTACTAATGACGGAGAATTAACCCAAAAATTAACTCATCCTTCTTCTTTAGTTCCCAAAGAATATCATGTCCAAATAAACCATTTTTTAACTTCTTCAGAATTAAAAAAGTTAAAAAAAGGGATTATCATTGATCATAATTATTTATCTATTCCTCAAGGAGTCCATATTTTAAAACAAACCAAAAAACCTTTACCTTCTACTTGGTTATCGATCACGATTTCTGAAGGGAAAAACCGTCAAATTAGAAAAATGATGGAAGAAATGGGTTTTGAAGTTTTAAAACTAAAGCGTTATAGATATGATTTTCTGACCTTAGATCATTTGCCTAAAGGGAAATACCGCTCTTTAACCAGAACTGAAGTTAAACAATTATTAAGAGAATATTGATAAAAGAAAAAAAGACCATATCATGGTTTTAACATTAAAACTAAACCTAATTGTTGTAATTTTTGATAAAAATCCAATTTTTTAATGTTTTTCGCTTTTGCCAAAGGCGGTAATACCATTTGATAATCGTATTCTTTTAATTGCGTAAGAGTTTTCAAATAATCTTTTTCCCAAGGTTTTACTATTTCTGTAACAGGACCATTTTTCCATAATTGAGGAAATTTATTACCACTATAAATAGTGTTTAATTCTGGTTTAAAAAAGATGCCATACCGTCTTTACCTTGGTTAAATTCATATAATAATTATTTAGCATGCAGTATTAAAATGCTCTAAGAGGTTGCAATGCACTAATCTGTAGACTTGTTTAGTATGCAAAAGGTCTTTGTGAGACTTGTGGAAGGTCGGAAAAGAAGTGGGACACACTTTACTTTCGTCTATATGATGGATAAATAAGCCTTCTTTTTAGCTCTTGCGATACTAGGATGTTTTAATTAAACAATGAGCGTCGTTAGTGAAATAATTTTTAGGTATCGAATCGTGCGGCAATTTTAAAAAAAATGGCATATTTCTTCATATGTCATTTCTCTAACAAGATTTCGTAATAAGTAGAATTATTACGGATTTTAAAAGGATTATAAGGTAAAGTCTTTTTAGTTTTGTCGGCATAACCTTCGGTTCCTTTTTTGGTCGGTCTTTTTTTGCACTTTTTTAAACGTTTTTCTTATTATAATATAACACAAATCATGTCCAAATAATAAATATTTTTCAAAAAGGGTTAAAATTATGTAAATGTATGTTATAATATATAACATAATAATTAAAAAAGGAGAGATTAAATGGCAACAGTTAATTATGAATTTAAAACTAATTATTTAGACGACTTATTCAAAGCAAAAAATAATTTGATAAATATGTCCTATTATTATTTAATTCATCAAGCTCAACAAAAAGAAATAAACGATATAACTAATTTAAAACTACAAAAATTATTTTTTTATAGTTATGCTCATTAAA
>NZ_AKIN01000233.1:0-7273 GCF_000309405.1 Vaccinium witches'-broom phytoplasma str. VAC | reverse complement strand
CTTTTTCTAGACATTTAAATCTCCTTTTATTTAATTTTTATTTAAATAGAAAAACAACTTTATTCACTTATCACCTACTCTTTCGAGAGTTTAAATATGAAGAACTAAGAAACGAACAAAATCAATCTCGAAAAACAGCAATTTATGAAGATCTAAAACAATTAAAATTAAAATATGACAATTTAGAACTAAAAAGAAACAAGTTCAAAAAACAACTAGAAAAAATGTTTTGGACTTTATACATATCTATGGGGGGTTTTAAGTATATTATGGTTAATAAGTTTTTATTTTTTCATTCCCTTACTTAAGTATACAACTTTTTTATTGGCTATTTTGTGTGGTTTGCTTGAAGCAGGTTTGTTGTATTTTTTATATTTTACCTTTCCAAAAAATAATGTTATTTTGAATAATTCATTTTTGTTTTTATTTTTAATACCATTTTTTGATTCTTTTTTAATAATTATTTTTATATCTTATTTATATTATGTTGCTAAATTGAAAATTTCTCCTAAATTCCGTTATATTACTAAAATTATTTTTATAATTTCTTATATAATTGCTATTTTGATTACTTCGTTTAAAATTTTTAACGATAATAATATAAATTTAACAAGTACCTTAATACTGATAATACAGTTATTTTTCTTTTGTTTTCAAATAGTTGTAGGCAGTTTTATGTGGGTTATTTGTTTATAAAGTCTAGATGCTTTGGTTCAAGAAAAATTTCCTAAAAAATATGAATATATTATTATTAATCTTATGTTTATGAATGCCATTGCAATTTTTTTTGCCTTTGTTAATATTATTTTAAGAATTTTAAAATGGTTAGGTCTCGCTAAAAGAAAATAGTTTTTATCTGTGAAAATTCACAAAATAATAAAAAGTAATTAATTATAAAATGAATAAAAACAGATAAATTCAACATAAAAAAGCGATCGTTTTAGTGATTAATTTATACGGCAACAGAACTGCTTTTTATTTAAGCAAGCAAACCCATAATAAAGATCCTTGTTTACATTCCTTTAACGAACTGGATTACTTATAAAACAAACCTATCGATAATCAACACACACACGCATATATATATATAACTATTATTCCAACTTATCCGATAAATAAGGATTGATTGTTAATATCCTAACAATAAGGCTAATTCGATCATATCTTTTTTCCAAATTAAGCACCTTTTATTAAACATAATTTCATAAGAATAATCCCCTTTCTTTGTTTTTTATATTTTCTCATCCTTTCTTTCTTTTCCAAATGATCTTTTTTTTGATATAATAATAAGTAATTGGTATATTTATTTAAGATAAGAAAAAGAGGTGTTAACTATTAAAAAGAGATTATTTTTTTTCGATATCGATGAAACTTTATATAGTAATAAGAAAAAAACCATTTTACCACAAACCAAAAAATTAATTTTAAAATTATCTCAAATGCCTAATACTATTTTAGGAATAGCAACAGGTAGAAATTATCGTAATTTAAACGCTGTTGAAGAATTATTGCCGTTATTTAAATATTTTGTTCTGATGAACGGTTCTTTAACTATTTCTGATGGCAAAATTATAGACGAATCTCCCATTCCTACAGAACATATTGAAGAAGTTCATAAAAGAATTAAAAGCTATCAAATGATGGTTACTAGTATAGGAATTAATGAAGCAGGTTTATATTTTGATGAGAAGAAAGGTGATATTAACCTAGTCCAAGAATATAAGAAAAATTTAGATTTTGAAATTGATAACCAATTTTACTTAAAAGAAAGAATTTATCTTTTAATCGTGGTAGGAGCAGATAAAGACAAATTCGCCCCTTTATTTAAAGATCTAGATTATTTCAATATTTGTGTATGGAAGAATCATATCGATTTAACCGTTAAAGGGGTTAATAAGTACTACGGAATTAAAAAAATTAAAGAAAAATATCCTGATTATCAATTGATTTGTATGGGAGACGGTTCTAACGATATTGAAATGTTAGAAGCGGCTGATATCGGTATTGCGATGGGAAATAGTTTATATCCTAAATTAAAAGCAGCAGCTAATATTGTTTCTCCTCATATAGAAGATGATAAAATGTATGATTTTTACGAAGAACATATTTTATAAGACATCATTATTTTTTAGAAAAAAACAATTTTAAACATTTTTTAACTTTATACAAAGCGTTCCCTGCTTTTTTATCCAAAAAAAGGGATTAAATAACAACCCAATAAAGCTTGAAAAAATGTTTATTTATTTTTTTATTAATAACAAATTTTTTAAATTAAAAGGGTTTTAATGGATAAAAAAACACAAGAATTACATATCTTTTCTTCTAAATTTGAACAATTAAAAGAGAAAGAAAAAGATCTTTTTTCGCGTATTGTTAATAAACTATTTCAAGTGAATTATTTAACTCTGCAAAAAATGGCAGATGCTAATGATTATCGTTTTATTTTATTACATCGAGAACTTTTTTATTCTTTTTTTCAATTAGCAGATTTTGAGTTAGAAATTAAAAAACATGATGAAGTTATTTTTATTCATAATTTACATCATTTTAATAAATTAAAATTAAAAAAAGAAGAAAGTTTGATTTTATTTATCTTTCGTATCTTGTTTCAACAAAAAAAAGAAAAAACATCTTCTAATGCTAAAATAGAAGTGTTTTTGCAGGATATTTTTAAAGAATTAAAACATATTGGTTATTCTGAAGTGCAAAATTTCAACAAAGAAACAGTTAAAAAAACTTTAACGATCTTGCGTCAATATAATATTATTGATTATTCCGATCATAATAATCACTTGTCTGATGATTTAACCATTACCATTTATCCTTCTATTCTTTATTTAATTGATATAGAAATGATTAAACATTATCAAGAACTCTTTCTTTTGAAACAAAGCGAAAACCAAGATGAAAAAATTAACTAAGATACAATTGGTAAACTGGCATTTATTCTCTTCTCAAACGATTGAAATAACCGGAAATACTTTAATTTCTGGCGAAAATGGAGCGGGTAAATCAACTTTATTAGATGCTTTACAATATGTTTTAATTGGTGAGAGAAAAAATGTTAAATTCAATTTAGCGGCTAACGCGAACGCTAAACGTTCTTTAGAAAGTTATATGAGAGGCAAGATAGGTGCCGAAAATAAGGAGTTTTTAAGGAATGGGGATGTTATTACCCATATTGCGTTAGAATTTTTGGATGAGGAAACTCAAGAACACACTATTTTAGGTTGTGTTTTGGAATTGCCTCAAAGAGGAGTTTTAAAAGAAAGGTTTTATCTTTATGAAAATATAGCTTTAAAAAGTGACCTTTTTATTTCTAATAATAAACCAAAAAACCATAAACAATTAGCGGAATATTTACGAGCGCATACAAAAGATTTTAGTTTTTTTGACACTAAAACGCAATATAAACAAGCTGTCGGTAAATATTTAAATATTAACGTCGCTAAATATTTAGAAATTTTACCCAAAGCGTTAGCCTTTACACCGCTTAATTTGCAAAATTTTGTTTTTGATTTTTTATTAGAAGAAAACCCGATTAATATTTCTAGTTTAAAAAATAGTGTTCGCCAATTGAAAAAAATAGAATCTCAAATAGAATTAGACAAAAAAAAATTACAACAATTAATCGTTATCATTGATGCAGAAAAAAAATTTAAATTCTTAGACGAACAAATCAAAATTAATTTTTTAGTAGAGAAAAAAGTTTTAATAGCAAAATATCACAACAATTTAGAAAACATGTTGGTTCAAAAAGAACAAGAGGCTCTGAAAACTAACCATTTGTTAGAAGAAAAACAGAATATCAATGCCTCTATTGAAAATTTAAACAATCATTTGTTACAATTGCACAACAACCATTCTCAAGGTGATTTAAGTCAATTATTTTATTCTTTACAAAAAGAATTATCCCAAAAACAAACTTTTTGTCAAGATTTGCAAGGTCAAATAGTTTTTTTTCAAGAGAGATTGCAAGCTGAACAAAAAATATTAAAAGAATTTTATTGTTTGCAACCGGATGATATTATTCATCAAACAGCCGAAGAAATAGCTCGTTTTTTAACTGCCCCAAAACCATTTGATATTTATCCGGAATTGAAAAAAACCATGTTGGAGATGACTGATTATTTATCTCAAGAAATTCTGAATTTTAATATCGTACAAAATGACATTCAAAAAGATATTAAGTTTTTGCAACAGCAAATTGCTGACAAAAACTCCACTTTTCAAGCCATGAATAATATCGCTAAAATATATAATCCTAACGTTAAAAAACTAGTGACTTTATTAAACGAAAAATTAAGTCTTTTTTATAAAAAAGAGATTCATATCCATCCTTTTTGCGAATTGATTGATATTAATGATGAATTATGGCGCAATTCTATTGAAGGTTTTTTAGGTAGTCGGAAATTTAATTTAATCGTTGAAGCCGGCTATTTTGATCAAGCTTTAAAAATATATGAAAAATTTCAAGCTAGTGAAAAAATTTATGATGTTGGTTTGGTGAATGTAGATAAAATACCGGATTTAGATGATAATCCTCATAGCTTAGCGGATAAAATAACTAGCAACCATAAAGATGCTTTAAAATATGCTAAATTATTATTATCACATATTATCTGCGAAACTGATGTAACTCAATTAAAAAACCATAAAACAGCGATTACTCCTCAAGGAATGATTTATAGTAGTTATACTGCGAAACAATTAAATCCGAAAAGTTACCAAATTCCTTATATCGGTAACGAATCTAAAGAAATACGTAAAAAAATACTTTTATCAGAAATTAATACTTTAAAAGACTATTTAAACCAAAAACAAAATATTTTTATGAAAAATAAAAGTATTATTGAATTAATGAAAAAAAGTAAAGTCTTTTCTTTGGTTAATAATGATCAGTTTACCGTCTATAAAAAATTATCTGATAACGAGCAAGAAATAGTTGTTATTAACCATAAAATAGAACAATTCCGTAGTCAACAAAATGTGGAACAAATAGAAGATAATTTACAAAAAATTAAAAAAGATAAACAAATTCTTAACGAATCATTAGATCTTGTTTTATTAAAAATTGTGGAAAGCAAAAACAAGTATAATATGTATGAAGAGAAAATAAATTTTCTTCAAAAAAGATTAGCGGAATTACAAAAAGATTTATATGTTATAGAACAAAAAGAAGTAGTTAATTTAGAAAAAGCTTCCATTCAATTGCAAAATTATTTAACTACTTACCAAAACAATTATGAATATATTTTACACTATATACAAAATCACGTGAAAACCATTGAGAAGCAAAAAAACACTCAAAACCTTGATTTGACGAAGTATATGACTTTATACATTGAGACTTATCATCTAAGCACTATTGAGGCCAAATTAGAATATTTTGATTATTTCGTACAAGAATATAATTTAATTAGTTCCAAAAATTTGATTACTTACGAACAAGAAGCTAAAGAGTTAAGTTCCAAAACCGAAATGATTTTTAAAGAAGAATTCGTTAATAAACTCAAAGAAAGTATTGAAAACGCTAAACAACAAATTAAAAAATTAAACGAACTTTTAAAAAATAGACCTTTCGGTGATGATAGCTATCAAATTATTACCAAAGCCTCTGATGATCCTGAATATAAAAAATATTATTCCATGATTGTAGAAGATAACCTAACCCAAGAGATTAATTTATTTTCCGAGAACTCTTCTTCTTATAAAGATATTTTATTAGACGAATTATTTCAAAAAATAATTTATTTTGAAGAAGGATATGAAGCGATAGCTTATGAATTTTTAGATTATCGTAATTATTTAACTTATGATATTCAAATTAACGATATTTACGGAAATGTATCTTTATTTTCTAAAATTTTTCGTGAAAAATCTGGCGGAGAAACTCAAGTACCTTTTTACATTATTATTGGTATTTGTTTTGAACAATTATTAAGCGAAAACACGGTTCATAAAGGTTGTTTAGTTTTATTTGATGAAGCCTTTAATAATATGGACGAAAATAGAATCGAATCCATGATGTATTTTTTTAAACAATTAAACATTCAATTTTTAATTGCTATTCCGCCTCAAAGGATTGCTGATATTTCCCCTTATGTAACTACTAATTTAATTATCGTTAAAGATAATAATCATGTTATGGTAGAAAGTTTTACTAAATTAGCTTAAAAAAAATTTTTAAAGAAAATCAATTCATTAGTAAAGAAAAATACAAAAATGAAACAAAAATTAAAAACATCGTCTTTTAAATCATTAATATTTATTGCGTTTGTTATAATAGTCACTTTCATTAAATGTATGTTTTTAAATGGGTTAAAAGCAGAAGATATGCATTATTTTGAACCCATGCACTTTTGTCAATTAACTTTAGGCTCCTTCTTAATGGTTTTTGCTATTTATTTTTTTATTTTACCGCAAGAATTAATTATAGGAGGTCTAGAAGCGCTTTGCTTATTTTTAGATAAAGTGTGTTTTTACCAAATAAAGGAGAAAAAACAAAACCATTGGTTTAGCAGTAATAACGGTATTTTGTTTTTCCGTATTTTTATTCTTCTATTTGGCGCTATTTTCCATAAGACATGGTATTTTTTATTAACGCTTTTTGTGTTTTCCTTGTTTTCTATTTTGTTTAAAATATTAGAATATTGGCAAATAGATAGAGTATTTTTATTAAATAAATTCCCAGATAAGGTTAAAAATAACATTATTTATCGCTTATCCTTATCTTCCGTTATTATTGGTATTTTTATGGGTATAGGAGCTGGTTTAGTGATTGGAAACAATTCTTCTACGGGTGCAACTGATTTCGTCCTTAAAGTTTTGCACAATCTTATAGAAGAATATATTACCATGGAATTTACTATGATTTTATTAATTATAGACGGTTCTATTTTGATCGCTTCTTTCGTTATCGATTATTTTAGACAAATAGATGTTAAAAAGAATATTATGATTAAATATGTTTTTTCTATTATCGCTTTCACTATCTCTATCAGTTTAATTACTTTAGTGAGCAATTGGGTTAAATAAATTCTCTTCCTAATAAATACGTCTTAGTGAGAACACTTCTTTTAGTGGTTTTTTCTTTATACGTCTTCAATCTTATAAATAAGTCTTATTTTAGACCAAAAATAAAAAAATGAAGAAAAAAGAAATATAGTTGTAATATTTATGGTTTTTTTTGATACAATTTTAATGTATTGTTGTATAAAAAAATTTTAAAGAATTCATTTTATTTTATATTAATTGTTATTATTTGAAAAGA
>NZ_AKIN01000234.1:0-2261 GCF_000309405.1 Vaccinium witches'-broom phytoplasma str. VAC | reverse complement strand
TATCATGAATTATTTTGGTTTTTTTAACTTTTTTCATTAGTACTGCCGAAGCCGCTTTTTCTCGTTTTTTTGGTTTCAGCATGATCATCATCAGTTACGTAAAAATTTTGAAAAAGACCTTGAGCAATTCTTTCGTGTTTTTCTATTGTCATCGTTTGATTAGAAAAATTATATAAAGGGACAAAAATATGTCCTTCGTTTTTTTCGTTATTATAATAATCGCTATCAATTACACCTACGTTATTAGCCAACATTAAACCTTTTTTTAAAGGTAAAGAAGATCTCGCATAAACTAATAACACTTGATTTTTAGGAAAAGAAGCTTTAACGCCAGTAGGAACTAAAACAACTTTTTGGGCAGGAATTTCCATACTTTCTGCAGCTTCTAAGTCATAACCGGCACTATAATTGGTTTGTCTTTGAGGTAAATTAATTTGTTGATCTTTAAAAGCGCTCACTACTTCAAAAACACATTTTTGCTTATTATTCATTTGATAATTCTCCTTTTTTATGGTGTTTTTTCTTTTTTTTATAATTATTTCTGGGGTGATTAGAAATAAATTTATTTTTTAACACATTATTGGATACAAAAGTATAAATTTGAGTCGTTTTTAAACTATTATGACCTAATAATTCTTGCACTACTCTTAAATCAGCACCATTATTCAGTAAAATAGTGGCAAATGCGTGTCTTAACATATGCGGATAAAGATTGATTTTATTTGCTGTTTTTAATGATAATTCTTTTAAAATCATTCTTACCCCTCTTTCGGTTAAAGGAGTTCCTTTATAATTAACCAATAAAAAAGCATGTTTTACAGCTTTATTGGTCATCATTTTATTCCTAATATTAGCAATATAATGTTTTAGCATAGATAATAAAGATTCATGAACAGGCAAATAACGGACTTTTCTCCCTTTGCCATAAATTAAAAGTTGGGAGTTAGAAAAATAAATATCCTCTATTTTGAGTTTAATTAACTCACTCACTCTTAAACCGCAACTATAAAGTAAATCTAGAATTAAATAATTTCTATAATCAAGTTCTTTCGATAAATTAATAGAATCTAATAAATTTTGAATATCTTCTTCAGAAATTATTTTAGGTAGTTTTTTGGGAATTTTTTTAATAGGTATCGCTTTGAAAATGTTATTGTTAAAACCATGTCTTTCAATTAAAAAATTATAAAAAGTCCTTAAAACCGATATTTTCCTCATAATACTGATGTTTTTGAGTTTTTGTGAAGAAAGAAAACTCACAAAAGAACGAGCGTGTTTTTCCTGGGAAAGACTTTCTCTATCAAAAGATATCTTTTTAGACATTAAAAAGGTTTGAAAATCTTTCACATCGTGAAGATAATTTTTAATTGTTAAAGGGGAATAATTACGTTCAATGGTTACAAACGCTTCAAATTTTTTGATTAATTGTAAAATGATAAGAACCTACTATTTTTAAAATTTTTTCACTTTATATATCTGGATAATATTATGAAGCTGATTTTTTTGATGTTATTTCTTGGTTTACTTTTTTCTTTTGTTTTTTAGGTTGAATAACTTCTAAATAAAAAAAATCAACAAAAAACCTAATAGCAGAAATTCAATAATATTCCCAGGGCTTATCATAAAATTCCATATACTAGCAAAACGTATAACTACGATGACTTTTGATAAAGCGTTGCTATAATCAATCTTTTCCTCAAAATCAAAGGTTTCTTCGTTATTGATGCCTTGAGTAGTCAATTTTTTCTTTTCTTTGTCGTTGCTAAATACTCGGTGTACGACAAAAGGAATCTTTTTTAATGGTCCTTCTTGAAATTCTTTCTCAACAAAAAAAACTATATCATCGCCTTTTTTGTCTTGATCTGCAGCTTTTAAATTCAAACAATCTTTTTCCGTTAAATTTTGTACAATGATAATATCGTTTTTATTAATTTCAGGCCGCATGCTTTCACTATTAATCCAATACATATTTAAAAATAAAAATTTAGAAGCTTTTTTGGGATAAAAATAATTTAAAATGTTTAACAAAATTAAGTATAATAATAAACTTATCGTTAAATAATAAAAAACATTCGTTAAAATCATAAAAAGTAATTTGACAAATGAGATATTTTTATTAAAAAGTTTTATAATCATACTTTTTTACCCTTATAATTTATAGTTATTTCCAAATATTAATTATATATTCAACATTTTATAATATATCTTTTAATTGTTTGCGCTTATAATTATAAAACATTTAATATATTTTAAATGATTTC
>NZ_AKIN01000235.1:0-8182 GCF_000309405.1 Vaccinium witches'-broom phytoplasma str. VAC | reverse complement strand
ATAACATTGTTAATATAAGTCATAAAAAAAAAAAAAATAAGAAAATTATTTTTATATCAACTGATGGAAAGAAATAAATACATTATAGAATGATAAATAAAAAAACATCCTTTTTAAATTGGAAAAAATATAAATATTTTTTATGAGTTTTTTTTCATTAAAAACACTATATAGGAAATATATTGAGGAAAAAAATGATTAAAAAATCTATTTTTATTAAAAGTATTCAAGACCCTATTGACTGTCCCGTCCTCCGTTTATCAGAAGTTTTTTTAATGGGTCGCAGTAATGTTGGCAAAAGTTCTTTTATCAACGCTTTAACGAATAAAAACAAATTAGCTTTATTTTCTAAAACACCTGGTAAAACAACCACTATTAATTATTTTTTATTAAATGATTCTTTTTATTTAGTTGATTCGCCAGGTTATGGTTATTCTAAAAGAAATAAAACTTTTAAACAAAGCGTTTTCCATATGATTAATAATTTTTTACAAAACAACTATTTTGTTAAAATTATTTTTCAAATTATTGATTTTAAAGTGGGTCCTACAAAGATGGATTTAGATATTTATCATAATTTAAGAGAATATAATTTACCGGTTTTTTTAATTTTAAATAAAAAAGATAAAGTGTTGAAAAATCAAGTTATTAATCAAATGCAAAGAATCAAAAAAGAATTTTGTACGCCTGAAGAAAATATTCCTATGTTTTTACTTTCTTGCAAAAATAAAGATGGTTTAAATGAAATAGTTAATTTTATTTATGATAAAATAAATACATAATTCATTATTTTTTATTTTTTGTTAAATTTGATACTTTTCGGTATAAGATAATAATTATTATGAACTAAAGATAAAATATTTTTTAGTGTTTTAAAGCTAAAAAATTAGGATTAAGAAAAATATGGAACAAAAATATAATTTTAAATTATTAGAAAATAAAAGATACGTTAAATGGTTAGAAAAAGGCTATTTTAAAACACAAAATAACCCCGATAAAACACCTTTCACTATTGTTATTCCGCCTCCGAATATTACGGGCAAACTACATTTAGGTCACGCTTGGAATAATACTTTACAAGATATAATTATCAGAAGAAAAAAAATGTTGGGTTTTGACGTCCTTTTTTTGCCGGGAATGGATCATGCCGGTATAGCGACTCAAAGCAAAATCAAACAAAAATTAAAAGAAGAAGGTTTTGCTGAACAAAACCTAACCAAAGAAATCTTTTTAAAATATGCTGCCTTATGGAAAGATGAATATACACAAAATATTCATACTCAATGGAAACGTTTAAGCCTTCATCTGGATTATGATTACGAAAAATTTACTTTAGATAAAGATTTTAGCCAAGCAGTAGAAAAAGTTTTTATTCAACTTTACGACAAAAAATTAATTTATCGTGATTATAAAATGATCAATTGGGACCCTTTTACTCAATCTACGATTTCTGAAATTGAAGTTAATTATCAAGAAGTAGAGGGTAAATTATACTATTTAAGATATTATTTAGCCGATGATAATGCTAATTATGTAGAAGTGGCGACTACAAGGCCGGAAACTATTTTTGCAGATCAAGCTTTAACCGTTAATCCTGATGACGAAAGATATCAACATTTAATCGGCCAAAAAGTGGTAGTTCCTGGAACGAACACAAAAATCCCTATTATCGCTGATAATTGTGTGGAAAAGGATTTTGGGACAGGCGTTTTAAAAGTAACTCCAGCTCACGATGTGAACGATTTCCAAATCGCTCAAAGACATGATTTGCAAATAGTTTCTTGTATGAATCCTAACGGAACTATGAACGAATTAGCCCAAGAATACCATAAAATGGATCGTTTTGATTGTCGTGAACAATTAATCCAAACATTAACTGCGAAAAAATTCGTATCTAAAATAGAGGATTATACCCATTCAGTAGGATTTTCAAGCATTTCTGGTGTTGTTATTGAACCAAGGTTATCATTACAATGGTTTTTAAAAACTAAAGCTATTTCGCAATCTGTTTTACAAGAACACCAAATTAACTTCTTTCCTAAACGTTTTTTAAAAACTTTTAACAATTGGTTAGAAAATTTAGAAGATTGGTGTATTTCTCGTCAATTATGGTGGGGACATTCTTTACCTGTGTGGTATAAAGGCGATGAATTTAAGGTCCAATCGCAAGATCCAGGCTATGGTTTTCAAAGAGATCCAGATGTTTTAGATACTTGGTTTTCTTCCGCTTTATGGCCTTTATGTACGTTAGGATGGCCTGATAATAACGTAGAGTTATTCCAAAGACGTTTTCCTGTTGACGTTTTAGTAACTGGTTATGATATTTTAACCTTTTGGGTTTCTAAAATGGCTTTACAAAGTATGAATTTAATTGAAAAAATACCTTTTAAAGATGTTTTGTTGCATGGTTTAATAAGAGATTCTCAAGGACAAAAAATGTCTAAATCGAAAGGAAACGGTGTAGATCCGATAGATATCATTGATAAATACGGTACAGACGCTTTAAGATGGTTTTTAACCACTAATTCTTCCCCAGGTGCGGATTTATTATATAACGAAACTAAAATAGCGTCTAGTTGGAATTTTATTAATAAAATTTGGAACATTAGTCGTTTTATTAAATTAAACATTAATACAGATCAAACCGATTTTAAGGTTGAAATGTTATTAATGCCGGAAAAATTTTTATTATCGCAATTATCGCGTTTAATGGAAGAAACAAACCATTTATACGATAAATACGAATTTAACATTGTAGGAAGTCTGTTGTATAATTTTGTTTGGGAAGACTTAGCCAATTGGCATTTAGAATTTTTAAAAATTGTTTTAAAAGAGTACGATCGAGAGGTATCTTTAAATTCTCAAAAGTTAGCTCTTTATATTTTAAAAATCACTTTACAATTGCTCCATCCTTTCATTCCTTTTGTAACTGATGCTATTTATGAAGAATTTGCTTTTACGCAACCTATTATTAACGAACAATTGCCGCAAATTAATGCAGTTAATTATTCCTCTGATGATTTCTATTTCTTAACTTTTAAAAATTTAATTGTGAAAATGCGTCAATTGAGACAAAATTATAAAATAACCAAAAATACTTTATTATCTTTATATATAGAAGCTCCTATAGAAAAACTATCCGAAATAAAAACTATTAAGCCTGTTTTAAAGAGTTTTTTAATGGCTTCTGAGATTAAAATAACCCATAAACTAAAACAAGAACAATACGAATGGTTGTTTTTTGACAAAGATACATATGTTTTCATTTTTAAAAAAGACTTGCAAGCTTTGAAAAAAAATCAATCTGATAATCAATCGCCACAATTGTTAAAAAAAATTTTAAGCGAAATTCAAAGAAGTGAAAAGATTTTAAATAATCCCTCCTTTTTAGAAAAAGCTAGTAAAGTTAAAATCCAAGAAGAACAAGATAAATATAAAAAATATTTAAGTCAACATGAAAAATTAATTAAAAATAAAGATCAAGAAGGTTAATCATAACCTTTCTTTTTCTTAAAAAAGGTTGATATGTTTATTAATAAAAATTTTTTTTATATTAATTTTAAAAACGTTCCTAATCCGAAAGCTAATATTATTATTACTCATGGATTAGGTGAAAGTTCACAAGATTATCTCCCTTTAGCTGACTTTTTATGTCAAGCCGGTTATAACGTTATTTTATACGATGTTAGAGGACACGGAAAAAGTGGTGGTTCAAGAGGTGATGTGAATAATTTTCATGTTTTGGTGGATGATTTGGCTTCTCTTGTGAAGAAAATTAAAAAAAAATCTTCTTTAAAAATTTTTTTAATCGGTCATAGTATAGGCGGAATCATTACTAACTCTTATATGGTAAAATACGGCGAGGTTAACGGTTCTATTATTAGTTCTGCTCCCGCTCATGCACTGAATAATAAACATTTAAAATACCCTTTTTATTGGTTTAATTTTAAACCAAGGAAACTTAATTTTTTATCTAATAAAATTGCTCATACGCCTATATATAAGGGTTATTTCCCTTATCATTTAGAATATGTTACTCCGCGTTTAATGAGAAATTTATTAGTTTTAAGTCCTCAATATTTACAAAAAAGATTATCTTTTTATGTGGGTTCTGTTTTGTTTTTATACAGTATCCAAGATAAAATTATTTCTTTTAAAAATGGTTCTTTTTTATTTGAAAAAGTACCTTCTAAAGATAAAAAATTAATTCTATATCAAGAGTCTTATCATAATTTATTTCACGATATAGAAGCGAACAAAGCCTTTGAAGATACGGTTGTATGGCTAGATAAAAGGTATTGACGATAATACCTTTGAAGAAACTATTTTTTTTTAAAAAAAATATTTATTTTGTTAAAATGGATGATATAAATATATTTTTAATATATTAAAATTGTTTTTTAAACAAGTTAAAAAAAGAGTAAGGGAATTTATGAACAATAACGATATTTTGCAAATCAGTAAATTATCACAAGAAGAAGTGTTTAAACACTTTCAAACCTCACCAACAGGATTAGATGATAACGAAGTACAGAAAAGAAAACTTTTATACGGGTTAAATGATATTAAATCCGCTAAAAATTTTAATGTTTTTAAACAAATTATTAAACAATTTACCTCCATGTTCGCTATTTTATTGTGGATATCAGGTACTTTAGCTTTTTTCATTCGCGAATGGCAAATCGGATTATCTATTTTCTTAGTTGTCATTGTGAACGGTATTTTCGCTTTTTTACAAGAAAGCAAAGCAGAAAAAATTTTGTCTTCTTTAAGTGATATGATGCCTAAAAAAATCCAAGTTTATCGTAATAATCAAATAGAAGTGATAGATGTTATTGATTTAACTATCGGAGATTTAATTTTTTTAGAAGTAGGGGCTACTATTCCTGCTGATTTAAGGATAGTGCAAGCTAATAATTTTTTCGTTGATAACTCCATGTTATCAGGCGAAACGATCCCCTTAAATAGAACGGCTAATCCTAACATACAAGATGAATGTGTTGTCGCTGAAATGCCTAATTTAGTTTATGCAGGTACAACAGTTTCTGAAGGTAGCGCTAAAGCGATTGTTTATTCTATTGGAGAAAACACTCAAATAGGGCAAGTATCTGTTTTATCTGAAAACATCGATAAAGGATTATTTACTTTAGAAAAAGAAATTCACAGAGTAGTTAAAAAAATTAGTTTTATTGCTTCTTTATTAGCTTTAGTAGTCTTTTGTGTATGTTTATGGCGTTTTAAAGCTGATAATTCTTGGCGCAAGGCTTTAAGTGGCGCTATTGTAGTGGCTTTAAGTATGTTAGTGGCGAACATTCCTGAAGGATTATTGCCGACTATCAACTTAAGTTTAGCTATCGGAACCCAAAGAATGTCGAAACAAAACGCTTTAATTAAACAATTATACTCAGTGGAAACATTAAGTTCCGCTACAGTTATTTGTACCGATAAAACAGGAACTTTAACGGAAAACCAATTAACTTGTAAAAAAATTGTCTTTCCGGGCGGTTCTGTCGATATTGCTGGTAATGGTTTAAAAAAAGAAGGACAAATCAAAAATTTAAATCAAGAAACAGACGATAAAGTCTTGAAAAAAATCTTTATTGCTTCTATTATGGCTTCAGAAACGAACTTAATTGATGATGAGAAAAATAAAGACGATTATCAAGTAGTAGGTAACCCTACCGAAGGTTCTTTATTAGTTGCCGCTAGCAAATACGGGCTTTCTATTGATGCAGTGCGTCAAAATTTTACAGTTGAAAAAACTACTCCTTTCTCTTCGGAAACTAAAAAAATGAGTGTTTTAGCGACGAATGTGGCACAAGACAAATATGATATTGGTAGCAAATATTTATTTGTTAAAGGCGCTCCAAGCGTTTTATTAAAAGATTGTAATGTTCAATATAAGAATAACCAAGTAAGCTCTTTTTCTGAATTAGAAAAAGAATTCTTTTATGAAAGAAACGAAGAATTATCTAACCAAGGTTATCGTATTTTAGCTATCGCTTATAAAAAAATTGAAGACGGTTCTTTAGAAGAAGCTAATATGGTCTTCTTAGGATTCGCTGTTAATTTCGATCCTCCAAAAATTGAAGTTAAAGGCGCAGTAAAAGATTTATTAAAAGCTGGTTTAAAAATCACTGTTATCACCGGAGATTACGGTCCTACAGCTATTTCTATCGCTAAACAAGTAGGTATTATCGCAGAAGAATATATCCATATTGATGGTAATCAATTAGAACAAATGTCGCAAGAAGAATTGCAAGATTCTTTAAAAACAAGAGCTCCTGTTTTATTTTCCCGAACAACTCCTAAACACAAATTAAGAATTGTTGAAGCTTATCGCGCCAATGATGAAATAGTGGGCGCTATAGGCGATGGAGTAAACGATATTTTGGCTATGAAAGCCGCTCATATTGGTATTGCAATGGGTAAATCTGGTAAAGATGTCGCTCGTAATGCAGCGGATATGATTTTATTAGATGATAATTTCTCTACCATTCCTAAAGCAGTTTTAGAATCTAGAGGAATCTATTCTAATATTAAAAAATTCATGACTTATGTTTTATCCTCAAACATTCCTCAAATTTTCCCTATTATCTTGATGACTTTATTTAAAGTGCCTCTGTATTTAACTGTTATGCAGATTTTAGCTATTGATTTATTAACGGACTTAGTACCTGCTATTGCTTTAGGTGCTGAAGAACCCGAAAAAGATTTATTAGATCACAAACCTCGTACAGAAAATGACCATTTATTAGACAAAAAAATATTAAAAAGAAGTTATGGTTTTTTAGGAATTGTAGAAGGTGTATTAGCATTAGTCTTTTTCTTAGCTTTTGGTGGTTACCAATTTTTCCTCAATCATGAAATAGCTTTTAAAGATATTTCTGAACAAGCAGGTTTCATTTATGCGTCCACAATGGCTTTCGGAGCAGTTATTTTTGCTCAAGTAGGCAATGCTTTTGCTTGTCGTTCGGATAAATTATATTTTTGGGAAAGTTACAACAAGAAAAATAAACTTTTATACGTGGGAATTATCACCGAGTTATTCTTATTTGTGTTAATTTCTCAAAATATAGGGTTTTTGAATTCCTTTTTCAAAACTAAACCTATAAGATTTATAGATTATTTATACTTACTTTTACCAATAGTGGTTATGTTAGGTTTTGATACTTTAAGAAAAAAAATCATTAATAACAAAAAACCATCTGAGACCAAATAATTAAGCTTTTTAACCATGAAATAACAAAAAAACTTTTATCTGTTTTTTTGTTATTTTTTTACATTTTAAAGGTTTTAAATGTTATTATTTAATTTGAAAACGATGAAAACAAATAAGAAAAAAGGGAGAGCGAATTGAAGCTAATTGTAGGTTTAGGAAATCCGGGAAAAATGTTTGAATTAACCCCTCATAATATAGGTTTTATGTTAATTAATTATTTAGAAAAAGAATGGAAAAAAAACATTTTAACTACTAAAAAAGAGCTATCAAGTATCGTTTCTCATCTTCAATTAGAACAAGAAACCATTTTGTTAGTTCAACCGCAAACTTATATGAATTTTTCAGGCAAAGCCATCAAACAACTGATGTTGAAATATAATATCCCTAAGGATGATGTTTTAGTGCTCGTTGATGATATCAATTTAGAGCCAGGCGCTTTTAAGCTCAAATATAAAGGCGGTCATGGTGGTCATAATGGTTTAAGAAATATTATAGATATGCTACATTCTAAGGAATTTAAAAGATTAAGAATAGGAGTTGGTCTTGATTCTCGTATTCCCTTAGAACAATATGTTTTAAACCGTTTAAATGCCCAAACACAAAAACAAATTACAAATAATTTTCCTTTGTTTAAAAAGTTAATCAGCAATTTTATCCAAGGTTATCCTTTTGCTAATTTAATGAACACTCTTGTATAAGAAAGAAATGATAATTTTCTTCTTTTAAAAACAAGTTAAAAAGAGTGATTATGCCCTGTTCAGGCGCCTTTATTTCTTAAGAAAAAAAGATGTTATTTTTTGATAAAAAAATTGTTAAAAAGATGATAATTTTGATAAAATAAATAATATTGCAAATGTTTAAAAATGAATTAATTTTTGCGATAGAAAAATGTTAAAAAGTAAAGCTTTTAGATGAAATGAAATTAACTTTTAATGTTTAATAAATTAATTAAATTTTTTG
>NZ_AKIN01000236.1:0-4379 GCF_000309405.1 Vaccinium witches'-broom phytoplasma str. VAC | reverse complement strand
TGTATAATTTTTATAAAATATTTTGTAACTAAAGTTATTTTAACATATAAAATAACGAATGTCAATATTTTATAACAAAAAAAATATCTTTTTTTACTTATGTTCTGTAATGAAAGCTGAAAAAAAGAGGATAAAAACTAAGATAAAAATGATTTTATCTAAAGGGGAACTTTTTCCTTGAGCACTGTTATCGCCATATTGTTCTGTAAAAGCGTCTACAACGCTTTTTTCAGAAGAAAATAAGATGCCTAAAATAATTAAAACAGCAACTGGATATACTACATAATTACTTGTCAATATTTGCATTTGACTAAAGGACATTATTATAAACCTCTTCTTTTAAAAGAACTAAAGCTTTTAAAAACACATCATCAGCGTTTTGAATAGCGATAATTTCTAATTTTTCTCTTACTTCAATAGGAATTTCATCCACATCTTTTAAGTTATCTTTAGGAATGAAAATTGTGTTAAGTCCACTTCTATTAGCGGCAATAGCTTTTTCTTTCAAACCGCCAATCGGTAAAACAGAACCTCTTAGAGTTATTTCTCCTGTCATTCCTACATCTTTACGAACATATGTTCTTTTGATAGCTGAATAAATAGAAGTTGCAATAGTAACGCCTGCGGAAGGGCCATCTTTAGGAATAGCACCTTCTAAAAAGTTAATGTGGAAATCATTTTCATCAAAAATTTTATAATCAATGCCTAATTTTTCCGCATTAGCTTTTAAAAAACTAAAAGCCGTAAAAGCGCTTTCTTCAATCACTTTGCCTAAATGACCGGTAAGAACTAATTTACCCTTACCTTTATAATAAGTCGCTTCTACTGGCAAAATATCTCCGCCAAAAGAAGTATAAGCCAAACCGTTCACCACGCCAATTTGAGGTTTTTCTTCCATTAATAAATGTTGGAAAATAACTTTACCTAAATATGTTTCGATGTTGTTTTTATCGATTTTCACTTTTTCAACTTTATTGATTAAAATTTCTTTAACAGTTTTACGTATTAAATGAGCTATTTTCTTAGTTAAATTTCTCACGCCAGCCTCTTTAGTATAATGTCTGATGATATAAAGCAAGGTTAAATCGTCAATTTCGAATTGAGTTTCATCAATGCCGTGCTCTTTTAACTGTTTAGGCAATAAATGTTCTTTAGCGATAATTAATTTATCTTGTTCTGTATAAGAGCTTAGTTCAATCACTTCTAAACGGTCTCTTAAAGGATGAGCAATAGCGCTTAAATCGTTAGCAGTTGTGATAAATAAAACTTGCGATAAATCAAAAGGTTCAGATAAATAAAGATCGACGAAATTTTGGTTTTGTTTCGGATCAAGAACTTCTAATAAAGCTGAAGAAGGATCATGATGCGAATTAGTCACTAGTTTATCAATTTCATCTAATAAAAATACTGGATTTCTCACGCCTGCATCTTTTAAACCGCTCAAAATACGCCCTGGCATAGCACCTACATAAGTTCTTCTATGTCCTCTTATTTCACTCTCTTCTTGCATACCGCCTAAAGATTGTTTAACAAATTTACGCCCTAAAGCTTCAGCGATAGAAATAGCTAAAGTAGTTTTACCAACGCCAGGAGGTCCTGATAAACAAAGAATAGTTTGAGCGTTTTTCTTAGTCATGATTTTGACTGCTGCGTATTCTACAATACGTTCTTTAGCCTTAGCTAAACCGTAATGGTTTTTTTCTAAAGTAGCTTGTATTTTTTCCAATTCGTTAACATCTTTACTTGTTTTTTGCCAAGGCAAAGCTACTAAAAAATCTAAATAATTACGAATAACAAAGGAATCAGCTACTGCTGAGGAGATAGATTGATAACGAGAAAGTTCTTGTAAAGCTTTTTCTTTAATTGTTTTAGGCATATTAGCGTAATTAATTTTTTTTCTTAATTCTTCAATTTCTTCTTCTTTTTTAACTTTATCGCCTAATTCGTTTTGAATAACACGTATTTTTTCTCTTAAATAAAATTCTTTTTGATTTTCATCAATACTACGTTTAACTTCTTCGTTAATTTTATTTTCTAACTCAACTACGTCTATTTTAACTCTAATATCTTGCAAAATATAAACTAACCTTTTGTTTAAAGAAGGTTCTTTTAAATATTTATATTTTTCTTTTTCTTCTATTCTTAAAGCAAAAATAATTAAATCAGCTGCTTTTTCGGTTGTTACGCCGTTTTGTATTTGTTCTAAAAAACTATTTTCAGAAATTAATAAAAACTGACTTATATTTGAAGTAATTTGTTGAATGATTAATTTGATTAAAGTTTGTTCTTCTTGTAAATCACCTAAAACTGTAGGAACATTCAGAAATTTAGCACTATATAAATCATCTTTTTTCGTTAATTTCTGCGTTTTAACACGATTTAAAATACGGAATTTAACTTTGTAAAGAGAATCATCAATTTTAATAGCAAGTAAAACTTTAGCTAAAACGCCGTATTTTTCTATATCAGAAACTTTCGGTTCTTCATGCAAAAAATTTTTTTGTAATAAAATGACCACGTAAGCAGATTCAAGCAATTCTGATTGCTTAATAGCGTTGATAGAAAAAGAGCGTCCTATTTCAATTCTAAAGTCATTAGAAGGAATGGGTACAACATTTCTCACAATAACAACAGGCAATTCGTTAGGAATAATATCATCATTTATTTTTGCTTTATTTTTTTTATCGATTTTTTCTGTTTTATCAATGTTTTCTTTTTTATTCATTCGATTCACCACTCATCCTTTTTTTTATGCGTGAAGTTAAATTAATATTATTTTGTTCATTTTCATTAAGACTATAAATTATATTATAATCTAAAAAGATTTTTTATTGTGAAAAAAATAATTTATTTATTTTCTTTTGTTGTCTCTGGTTGGGAAACTTCTTTTTGTTCTTTAAAAACAACTTTTGTAATTAACAAATCGCCAGCTTTAATTTGAGATAAACCGTTTTTGATGTTTTCCACAGCATAATTTTCTTTTAATTTATCGATAGGAATTTTATAATATGCGCTTATTTGTTGGTATCTGCGTTCTATCTCTTCCGGAGTCGCTTGTATATTTTCTTTAGCCACTACTTCGTCTAATAAGAAATTAATTTGAACGTTTTTTAAAGCTTGTTCATAATTGTTTTTTTCATATTCTTCTTCGTTAGAATTAGTCATTTTTAAATATTGTTCTAAATTCATGTTTTGTTTTTGTAGTTGAAAAGCAAATTGTTGTTTGATATTTTCTACTTCTGTTTGTACAAAATGTTGAGGAACTTTTAAAGTAGAATTAGCGATTAAATATTCAAAAACTTGTTGTAGAACTTCGTTATTATATTCTGAATTGTTTTGATTTTCTAAATGTTCTTTAATTTTTTTTTTCAACTCATAAACTGTTTCAATATTAGTTAATTTTAAATTTTTAATAGATTCATCCGTTACAACGAATTTTTGAGGAGTTTTCATTTCTTTTAAAAAGATTTGAAAAACCGCTTCTTTTCCAGCTAATTCTTTTTTACCATAATTGTCAGGAAAAACCACTTTTATATCTCTTTTTTCTTCTCTTTTCATTCCTAACATACCTGTTTCAAAACCAGGAATGAATTGATTAGAACCAATCTCTAAACTGTAATTTGTCGCTTCTCCGCCTTCAAAAGGAATGCCGTCCACAAAACCTTTAAAATCGAAAATAGCTATATCGCCCATTTCTAAAGGAGTGTCAGTTGTTTTTGGCGCTAATGTTTCGTTTTGTTTTAATAACAAATCCATTTGCGCTTGAACATCTTCATCAGTGACATTTTTTCTAAAATCATTTAATGTAATTTTTTGGTAATCACATATTTTTACTTCTGGTTTTAAAGCCATTTCTAAACCGAAACTAAAAGGTTTTTTTCTGTCTAATTTTTCAATATCAAAATCAACTAATTTAGGTTCTCCTACAGTTTTAAATTCTTTATTAGTTAATATTTCTTGAAATTTTTCTACATATATGATGCGGAAAGCATCTTTATATAAAGCCGAAGGGCCGTAATGCTTTTCAAAAACTTTTTGGGCAGCATGTCCTTTTCTAAAGCCTTTAATTTCTACTTTAGGTTGAACTTTGTCAAAAGCTTTTTTGATATAAGATTCGAATTCATCGACAGACACGTCAAAGTGATATTGTACAAAATCGTTATTATTTTTTTTAATTTGCATGTTTGATTACCTATATTTTATAAATTTTTATTTATGTAATGATTAGAATGACAAAATAAACCCATTCTAATAATTACATTTTTATATCTTTTTTAGTTTATTTAAAATTAAAAATGAAGTTTCATAAAAGAAAATACATTATTTATAATTAATGTAAAGTTGATAAAAATAATGCTTTTGATCATTTTCTTTTTGAA
>NZ_AKIN01000237.1:0-8708 GCF_000309405.1 Vaccinium witches'-broom phytoplasma str. VAC | reverse complement strand
TTTTTTCAAGCAGAAGACGGCATACGATATCGGTCTCGGCATTCCTGCTGAACCGCTCTTCCGATCTATTTAATGAAAATTTAAAAAGAGGTAATTTTCCCATGCAACAAAAAGAAAATGTTGTTTTTAGACAAATAAGAGAACAAGCCCTTGCAGCTAATCAAGTTAGAACTCTTGAAACTGCAACTAAAAAAGGTGTTGCTACCAAAACAATGATATTATTGTTAACGGTTTTGGTATCAGGTATATTGCATTTTTCCTTAATTTCCCTTATAGCTGCAGGCGATAAAAGTGTGAAGGCTATTTTATTATACTCTTCTATCGGAGTTGCTTCCATGTTAGGTTTTGTATCTATTATGGTTAGTATTTTTGCTGGCAAAATGAATCAAAAACCTTTCGCTATTATGTATGCCATTTCTGAAGGTATATTGATTAGTGGTGTTTTTGGTTCGATATCAGTATTAACTGGCGCTTATAGTGCGATTGTTTCAATATTAGCTATTTCAGTTATTGGCACTTTGGTTGTTTTCTTGATTATGCATTTTTTATATTATCAAGAAATTTTACAAGTTAATAATAAATTTAGAATTTCTAGTTTAGTTAGTTTTATAGTTATTCTCGCTTTTTTAACGATTAACATGCTTGTAAGCTTCATTAGTGGTAAAAATTATTTAAGCGGTTATTGGTCTCAATTAGCTATTAGTGGAGTATTATTAGTTTTAGGTTCTGCTTTCTTAGCGATAGATTTTGATAATGCTGAACAAATAATGACATTTGATATTTCTAAAAAATATGAATGGTCTTTAGCTTTCGCTTTCTTAACGACTTTAATATTCATTTTTGAACAAATAGCGAGAATTTTAATTCTTACAATGTTAGAAAAAAAGAATAATGAAATCATTTAAATTTCATACCCATAATAAGATTATAATTTCGTTTTGAAATTATTTCGTTGAATTAACAAGACCAATGAGAGATAGAATCAAACAGAAAAGAAACAAGTTCTTTTCTGTTTGATCATTTATAAAAGTCATTCCCAAACGATGTGATTAATAAGTTTTTAGGATAAATTAATAATCTTAATAACTTATTAATCACATCTTATTTTTTTACTTATAGCCTTCATCAAATTTATTTATAGGGAAAAATCATATCAAAACTTTTTAATATTTTTTTGTCAAAAAATTCAAAAATTTATGGTGTAAAGATGTTATCAGACAAAATTAAAAATTTACCTAATGAACCAGGATGTTATCTGTTTCAGAACAAAAAACAAGAAGTGATTTATGTAGGTAAAGCTAAAAATTTAAAAAACCGGGTGAAAAGTTATTTTACCGGCTCTCATAATAAAAAAACCGGTGTTTTAGTTTTAGAAATTGTTGATTTTTCTTATATTTTAACTAATAATGAATTAGAAGCATTAATTTTAGAAGCTAATTTAATCAAAAGCTATTCGCCTAAATATAATTTTAAATTAATGGACGATAAAACTTATCCTTATATTGAAATTACTAACGAAAAACATCCTCGCTTGATTATATCTAGGTATAAAAATATTCCTCCAGGGAAAAGGTTATTTGGACCTTATCCTAATTCAGAAAGTTTAAAAGAAACAGTTAAGTTATTGCATAAAATTTACCCTTTAAGAAGATGCCAACCTATCGGCAAAAAACCTTGTTTTTATTATCATATTAACCAATGTTTAGGGCCTTGCGCTCAAAAAGAAGTAGATTATCAATCTAACATTAATTTAATAGTTAAATTTTTAGAAGGCAACGATAAAGAAATTTTTAAACAAATAAAAAAGTCTATGGAAGAAGCTAGTTCTAAATTGGAATTTGAAAAAGCTATCGAATATAAGAATCTTTTGTTTAATTTAAATAAAATAGTGGAAAAACAATTTATCAATGATAATAAATTAAAAAGTTGCGACATCGTTGCTTTTTATTATAATGAAGATGATATATCTTTATATATTTTAAGAATGCATCGCGGCAATGTTTTTGATAACCATCAAATAGTGTTTAATTATGTAGGCGATGTAGTTGAAAATATAGTAACTTATTTATATTTATATTATCAAGAACAAATCATTCCCGAAGAAATTATTTTAGGCAAAGAAATGGCGTTGGATAAACCTAATATTCAAAACATTTTAAAAGCTAAAATTCGTATTGTTTCAAAAAAAAATCAAGGAGATTTATACGCTTTATCTTTAAAAAACGCTAAAGAAAATTTATTAAAATACAATTTAGTCCATAAATCTAAATTTGAAATTATGCAAGAATCATTAGATGAATTATCCCATATTTTTGGCAAAAAAATTGATTATATTGAAGCTTTTGATAATTCGCAATTATTCGGCCAATCTTTTGTGACTGCTATGATAGTGTTTAAAGAATTAAAATTTAATAAAAAATTTTATCGTAAATTTACGGTAGAAAAAGAATATCAAAACGAATATGACGCTTTTTATCATGTTTTAATTATACATTATCAAAGGTTTTTACAAATGAGTGTGCAAATGCCGGATTTGATTTTAGCAGATGGTGGAAAAATTCAATTTAACGCTTGTAAACAAGCCCTAGATTACTTAAATTTAGATATTAAACTAGGAGCTTTGAAAAAAAATAATAAACATCAACTAACTGAATTACTTTTAGAAGATAAAACCATCATTTTAGATAAAAATAGTAATTTATATCGTTTTTTATTAAGAATAAGTGATGAAGTACACCGTTTTACTCTTAATTTTCATCTTCAATTAAAAAAAAAGGAAGATAAAAATAGTTTGTTAACCGATATAAAAGGTTTAGGCGCGAAAAGATATCAAATTTTATTAAAACATTTTAAAAATATTAAAGACATTCAAAATGCTTCTTGTCAAGATTTTCAAAAATTAAATATTCCTTGTAGTTTTTTAGAAAAAATAAAAAAGAAATATTCTTAAATTTGAAAAAATATTTTTCTCAAATAGAAAGGCTTTAAACTATATTTATGTCTAATAATAATACAATCATTAAAATTAGAGGCGCCCGCGTGCATAACCTTAAAAATATTAATTTAGATATTCCTAAATTTAAATTTATCGTTATTACCGGTGTTTCTGGTTCAGGCAAATCATCTTTAGCTTTTGATACTTTATATCAAGAAGGTAAAAGAAGGTATATGGAATCTTTAAGTCTGTATTCTCGTCAATTTTTAGGTAATTTTGAAAAACCGGATGTGGATCAAATTGAAGGATTAAGTCCAGCTATTAGTATTGATCAAAAAACTATTTCTCACAATCCTCGTTCCACTGTCGGCACTATTACAGAAATTTATGATTATTTAAGAGTTATTTACACTCATATTTCCGTCCCTTATAACCCTCATACTGATAAACCTATTCAAATTCAAACTAACGAACAAATTGTTCAACAGATTGCACAATTGGAATTGGATAGTAAAATCGTGATAATGGCTCCTATAGTGGAACAAAAAAAAGGTAATCACCAAAAACTTTTTAAACGTTTAATTAAAGATGGTTTTACTAGAGTGATGATAGATCAAAAAATCCTTTCTTTGGATGATGAAATTCCTCTTTTGAATCAAAACGAAAAACATGATATTAATGTTATTATTGATCGTTTAAAAATACAAGATAAGATAGAAAGTAGATTAAACGAATCTTTAGATTTATCTTTAGCTTTAGTCAAAGAAAAAGTCTTTGTTTGGTTAAATGATCAAGAAATGTTAAAATTTCATCTTAATTATAGCAACGATAATCTTGATTTTACCATCCCAGAAAGAAATATGAGATTATTTTCTTTTAACTCTTCTTTAGGCGCTTGTGAAACTTGTAAAGGTTTAGGGATTAGAAATAAATTTGACCAAACACTTTTATTTGCTTTTAATAAGTCTCTGAATCAAGGTGGTTTCATTCTTTATCAACAACACCGAGATTTTTACAATAAAATGCAAGATTTAGAACAATTTTGTGCTTACCATCAAATTGATATGAATATTCCTTTAAACAATTTAGAACCTGAATTATTAGACATCTTATTGTACGGCAAAGCTAATCTTAACAATAACCAACACGAACAACCTGAAATGAAAATGGGTGTTATTACTATTTTAGAATATTATTATGATAAATTATCTCAAAACGAAAACGTGATGAGTTGGTTTAAAAAATTTTTGATTGAAGAAACTTGTTCTCGTTGTTTAGGAGCGAGAATTAATAAAGCTGCTTTAACTTTCAAAATTAATCATAAAAACATTTATGAATTGACGCAAATGTCGATTGAAGAATTAGCTCGTTTTATCGATCATCTAGAATTATCACCAGAAGAAAAAAAAATTACGGCTTTACCATTGGAAGAAATTTCTCAAAGATTATCTTTTTTGCAAGACATCGGTTTGAGTTATTTAATTTTAGAACGCAAAAGCAGTACTTTATCAGGTGGAGAATCACAAAGAATCCGTTTAGCTACTCAAATTGGTTCTAAATTATCAGGTGTTTTATATGTTTTAGACGAACCTTCCATTGGTTTGCATCAAAAAGATAATGATAATTTAATTGCTGCTTTGAAAAAAATGACCGCTTTAGGTAATACTCTTGTAGTGGTAGAACATGATAAAGATACGATGTTAGCCTCTGATTATTTAATTGATATTGGCCCTTTAGCAGGTCGTTATGGCGGAGAGGTAGTTGCTTTCGGCACTCCTTCTGAAGTGATGGCGAATCCAAACAGTTTAACGGGTCAATATTTGTCCAACCAAAAAGACATCGCTTATCCGCAACAAAGACGCACCATTAATCCTCAACAAGTGGTTCATGTGAAAAATGCTTCCGAAAATAATTTAAAAAAGATTAACGTTGTTTTTCCTTTAGGTGTTTTTAACGTTGTGACAGGAGTTTCGGGGTCCGGAAAATCCACTTTAGTGAATAACGTTTTATTGAAAAATTTAAAAAATAAAAAAAAGCGTTTGTTAAAAGATGAAAACAATGTTAATATGGTAGATGATCAAGGATATATTCGTAGAATAGTGGAAATTTCTCAATCTCCTATTGGTAAAACTCCAAGAAGTAATCCGGCTACTTATACGGGTCTTTTTGATAAAATAAGAGAATTATACGCTCAAACCAATGAAGCCAAAATTAGAGGATATCAAAAAGGACGCTTTTCCTTTAATGTTAAAGGAGGACGTTGCGAAAGTTGTTATGGCGATGGGATTAGAAGAATTTCAATGAATTTCTTACCTGATGTTTTTGTTACATGTGATGAATGTCATGGAAGTCGCTTCAGAAAAGACACTTTAACTATTAAATATAAAGGAAAAAATATCGCTGATGTGTTAAATATGACAGTTGATGAAGCTTTAGTCTTTTTCGATAACCATAAAAGAATCAAAGAACATATCCAATTTTTAAAAGATGTTGGTTTAGGTTATTTGCAATTAGGGCAAAGTGCCACTACTCTTTCTGGAGGAGAAGCTCAAAGAATTAAACTGGCTAGTGAGTTATATAAACAAATTACTCCGGATACTTTATATATTTTAGATGAACCAACCACGGGTCTACATTTTGAAGACATTAAACAATTAATCCAAGTTCTACACCGTATTACAGATAAAAAAGCGACTTTAGTGGTGATTGAACATAATTTAGATGTCATTAAAAATGCTGATTATGTAATAGATTTAGGACCTGGCGGGGGAGTTCATGGAGGACATATAGTGGCTCAAGGAACACCAGAAGAAGTGAGCCAGAATGCTCAGAGTTATACGGGATATTATTTAAAGCAAATCTTAAAGATAAAATCATAGATAATAAAGGTAAAGGAAAATGGCTTTTAAATTAAAAACTTTATATAAACCTAGCGGAGACCAACCTAAAGCTATTGAACAATTATTATCTAATTTAGATAAAGGTCATAAAGAGCAGATTGTGATTGGCGCCACAGGGACAGGCAAAACTTTTACTATATCTAATATTATCCATAAATTAAATAAAAAAACTTTAATTATAGTTCATAATAAAACCTTAGCTGGACAATTATTTCACGAATTAAAAACCTTGTTTCCCGATAATAAAGTAGAATATTTTATTTCGTATTTTGATTATTATCAACCAGAAGCTTATGTAGTCCGTAATGATACTTATATTGAAAAAGATTCTTTAATTAATGATGAAATAGATAAAATGCGTCATAGCGCTATTAATTCTTTAATCAATCATGATGATGTAATCGTGGTTTCCTCTGTTTCTTGTATTTATGGTGTAGGCGATATTGAGAATTACAAAAAATCTATTCTTTATTTAGAAAAAGGGATGAAATATATTTTAAAAGAATTGGTTAATCAATTAGTCGGTTTGAATTACCAAAGAAATGATTACTCTTTTAAAAGAGGTACTTTTAGGTTGAGAGGAGATACGATAGATATCATTCCTTCTTCTGATACCACACAAGGGGTAAGAATTATTTTTTGGGATGATGAAATTGAAGAAATTAAAATGTTTAACACTGTTGATGGTGTTATTTTAGCTAATTTAGAAGATATCACTATTTTTCCCACTTCTCTTTATGCTACTGATAAAGAGAAATTAGAAGAATCTATTTTGCGCATTCAACAAGAATTAAATGAACAAATAATTTTTTTTAAAGATAAAAACCAACTAGTAGAAGCTCAAAAAATAGAAATGAAAACTAAATACGATTTAGAAATGTTGCAAGAATTGGGTTATTGTAATGGCATTGAAAATTATTCCAGACATTTATCTTTGAAAGCAGCAGGTGAAACGCCAACCACTTTGATTGATTATTTTGGAGATGATTTTTTAACTATTATTGATGAATCTCACGTGACCGTTTCTCAAATCAGAGGAATGTATGCAGGCGATTTTTCAAGAAAAAATAATTTAGTTCAATATGGTTTCCGTTTACCGAGCGCTTTAGATAACAGACCACTTAGATTTCCTGAATTTGAAAAAAAAATGGATAAAATAATTTATTTATCAGCTACTCCGGGTGATTATGAATTAAATAAAAATTTACCTATTGTGGAACAAATTATTCGTCCTACTTTTGTACTAGATCCTATTATTGAAGTTCGTCCTACTAAAAATCAAATTGAAAATTTATATTTTGAAATTAAACAAAGAGCGGAAAAGAATGAAAGAACTTTAGTGTCCACTATCACTATTAAGATGAGCGAAGATTTAACTAGTTATTTAAAAGATTTAGGCATCAAAGTGGCTTATTTACATAGCGAAATTAAATCTTTAGAAAGATTAGTTATTTTAGAAGATTTAATGATCGGCACTTATGATTGTTTAATTGGAGTTAATTTATTAAGAGAAGGGTTGGATTTGCCATTAGTTTCGTTAGTGGCTATTTTAGACGCTGATAAACAAGGTTTTTTAAGAAATAAAAGAAGCCTTATTCAAACTATTGGCAGAGCGGCACGTAATATTAACGGTAAAGCCATTCTTTATGGCGATGTTATTACTGACGCTATGCAAGAAGCGATAGAAGAAACGCAACGTCGTAGAACTCTTCAAGAGGAATATAACCGTGTTCATAATGTTAAACCGGCTCCTATTATTAAAACTATTGTAAAAAAAACTATTATGGACAAACAAAAAGCTCAAAAAGAAGAAGCCTCTTTATTAGCTTCTAGCAAAAACCAAAAAAATAAGCCAGATTTAAAACAACTACAAAAGTCAATGAAAGAAGCAGCTAAACAGTTAAATTTTGAACAAGCTGTTATTTATAGAGATTTAATCAAAAACATTAAAAAATCTTAATCTTTATAACGTAAAACAAAAAGATCCTAAGAGGATCTTTTTTATTTGGAGCAATTATTTATTTTTGTTAGAGATATATTTAGTTTGGAAAGTTAAAATCTATATTTCTCTTTTTTGTTAATTCTGCTAATAATTCTTTTTGATTGATAAAATATTCTTTTTTAGGTATAAATGTCTAAATCATAGGTATTAAAATTATTTTTCTTTGATGATTTCTACATCTTTTTGATAAGCTTCTTTTTTAAGTTGTTCTATATATTCTTTTTGTTGAGTTAATAAATATCTGAATGTTTTAAGTTTCAAATCTTTCGCTGTGATATTTTCTTAATTCTTTTATTTTTTCAACTTTTTTGTTTTAAAGTGAACTCGTTCATTTTCTTTTGAATATAGTCGCACCCTCACTCATTCTGTTTCAAAAAACAACTATTCTCCATAAGTCATAATATTTAGAGAATAAAGCAATTATCCCGTGTTCCGCTTCATGCTGTTTGGAAGTAAACTCTTTGCATAATAGGATTATGAACAGGTTTTGCCAACTCTTTAATAGAAAAAAGGTCAAAATTATCAACAATATGTTGGATATTTTTTAAAATATAATTACCTAAAAAATCCTCTTTTTAATCCTTTTTTAATTAAATGATCTTTTAATTTTGCAAATTATTCTTTATTATAAAAACCTTGTTGATTCGTTAATTGAGTCAATTTAATGCGATATTTTTCTAAAAGATCTAAACATTTACAAGAATTTTAATAACAATCGTTCTCACTAAGATTTTTTATATAATTTTGTTAAATTGTATATTTACCATCTTATATAAAAAAAATCTCTTAAATAAAAGACTTTTCCCTTAAAAAAAAGATCTTGCCTTGAAAACAAAAATCTTAGATAAAGAAATATTAATTATTAAAAAAA
>NZ_AKIN01000238.1:0-3229 GCF_000309405.1 Vaccinium witches'-broom phytoplasma str. VAC | reverse complement strand
TTTTAAGGATTTGGTTTTAATCATGGTTTGTTTGCCTCCTTTGGTTTTTTAGTTTAATGGCCTTGCCGTGTTGTTTGTGTTGTTGTTTGGGTAAAAGAAAAAGACCCTGGGGAGTCTTTAGTTAATAATTAATATTTATTTTTTATTCTTATTAGATTTTTTTGAAATAAACAAATTTGGTTCTTCTAATGTTATGTTTCTTTTTTTTGTGTTGGTTTCTTTTTTAGGTAATAATTTCATTATTTTATCTAAATTAATTTGAATTCCTTTTTTATTAAAGTATTTGATTCCTTCGCTTAATTCTTCTACAGCTTCTTCCATAAGATCAACATCACTTTTTTGTTTATTTTTGTTATTTTGCATCGCCATTAATTGTTGATTATTTATTATAAACAACAATCCTACAAAGATTATTAAACAAAGATAAATTATTTTAAATTGGTTTTTTAATTTGAACATTAATTAAATCTCCTTTTTTAATTATTTCTTTATAATCTACTAATTGATTGTTTGATTGAATTTATAGAAATAACAGTTATCTTGGAGCAAGACTGTTACCATACGGCAAAGATTTAATATAACTTTTCATGAACTGCCAATCTGGGTTTCCTTGATTTACCACTGGCAATTTAATGATTGTTTTTTGAATTCGTTCTTGGTTAAAACGACGACTATATGAATATTTAAACATTTCTTGATTGATAAGTGTTACAAAAAATAAAGCTATTTTTTCGTTTAAAACTTTATTTTTAAGTCTTATTATATTGATTGAATCATGTCCATTATTTAAAAACGGATATTTTTGATAAAAACAATAACCTAAAGCGCATATTGTTATACAATTTCCTTCTTCTGTATAATGGTCATAAAATCCATTACTACCATTATTTTTACTTGTACTAGTTATGTAAGGGTAGTTCCCTGTTTCAAATTCGTCTAAATCTTCTTTAGTGGTTTCTTTGTTAATTTTTTGAATATCAAATAATGATTCAATAGTAAATTCTTCCCAATCAGAAGTTTTAAGTTCTTTGTTGCATCTATTAAAATGATCTTTATTTTCTATTTGTGGTAAAATAATTTCTTGACTAATTTGTTCTAATAAAGTAATTTCATCTAAATTTTCGTTAAAAATATTTAAAACTTTTTTAACTTGAAAAACAATATATTTTTTGAGAGTCAATATAAAGTCGTTTCTGTTTAATTTACTATAATCAACTTTAGAATAAGCAAACAAAGTCCATTCATGATTTTTTTTGATAACGTGAGATAAACAATTAATATCATTATAATTTTTACGACTCAAATCATTCAACATTTTTGTTTCAATACGATCCCATTTATTAAACCGATCAATTCTTCCTTTGTTTTTAAATAAAACTAATCCATCATCTTCTAAATTATAAAAATCAACTTCTTTATTGTTATGAGGAATGTTCGTTTTAAAAATAGAAATAGCTGTATGAGTTGAAGCGTTGGGTTCGAATAATTTATTAGGCATTTGAATTATTTTTTCTAAAGTATGAGCTTGTAAAATTTTATTTCTTGTTTTCGTGTCTTTCATATAAACACTTAATGGTGCTATCATGACAACATATCCATGAACTACTCCTAATAACTTTATTAAAAATTCTATTTCTTTTTTAGTAGGATTTTTGTTATTACTTTTGCCCCCATAAGGTGGGTTAATAAAACCAATTGTTGGAGGTTTATTTAACTTTTTCATTTTATTAGAAGCATCATTATGAAAAAAATCTAAATTATAAATTCGTGATTTTCCGTCACCACGAAATAACATATTGGATATAGACAAAGCATACATAGTAGGATCTTTATCAAAACCGATTATTTGATTTTCTTTGATTTGGTTAATATTTTTTTCGTTTTTATAAGTTAATTTTTCAATAACGGCGTTCATACCCGCGATTAAAAATCCCCCTGTACCACAACAAGGATCTAAAATAACATCAGTGCTACTAATAGGGATTAATTTAGTAAATAATTCTGTAATATGTCTTGGAGTTAAAACGATACCATTTTTAACATGAGTTACGCCAGCATAACTTAAAAAAATTTCATAAAAATTACCAATAATATCGTAACTATATTTATTTTTAGCTTCTAATAAATGATAAATATTTGTATTTAATTCTTTCAAAACATATTTTATTATTTCTAATCCATCATCTCCTAATAAACTTTTAATAGAATTCATTTGGTCACATAAGTATTGAATTTTTTCATAATTAATATTTTGTTTTTTTAAAACATTGTCTAAACTAATATTAATATTATTTAATAATTTGTCATAAACTGTTTTGTAATCTATTTTTCTATTTTTTTCATTTTCATTTAAGTCAGGTCTATAATGATATTTATTATGTTTTTTATCGTCAAATTCTTTTTTAAAATCTGTTTGTTTTAAACAAATTAATAAAATAGAAATTAAAATAGGTCTATATTGGACTTCTAATGATCTTAATTTAATATTAATCATTCTAGCTGTTGAAGCAGATTGTTTTATAATATTATCTAATTCTAATTTATCATTCATTTCTAATGTGTTCATTTTCTTTTTCCTTTCTTTTGTTTATATTAGACGATTTCGTAGAAGGAGTTGAGGGATTCTAATTGAACACCATAAAGACTTTGTAAAATATCATAATCACGTTGTAATGAGTCTTTTAGTTTGATGGCATCGGATAACATTCCTTCGTACATTCTTTGTTTGGATTCTAAATTTGCGATATCTCTTTTAATATAAGAGATTTGTCCAACTAATTCTATAACTTCATCTTGGAATTGGTATATTTCATTTTGCAAACGTTTTTTATCGTCGGTGTTAGTTGTTATTTTTAGTTCTTCTTGTTTATCTTTTATTTCTTTTTCTTTGTTGGTTAAATCTTCTTCTTTTTGTTTTAATTGTTCTTTTAAAGCGTTCATCTTTTTGTCATTTTCTTCTTGGGCTTTTTTGATATCATTTATTTTTGTTTCAGCTTGATCTAATAGTTCTTTAATTTTTTCTTTTTGTTCTTGGTTAAGTTCTTTTTGTTAATATAATTTTTTTAATTCTTCATCACATTTTTTTAATTCTCCTTCCCAATCGGATTTAAGTCCTTGATAATTATTGATAGTTTGGTCGTATTTATCAATGGCTTTGTCAATTTCATTGATTAATTGACCTGCGTATTTAGAGGATGGTTCTTTTGGTTGATGAAAGAAACATAAGTAA
>NZ_AKIN01000239.1:0-4852 GCF_000309405.1 Vaccinium witches'-broom phytoplasma str. VAC | reverse complement strand
CGATCTTTGCGATTTTATTAAAAATACATTTATTTTTTTATTTATTTGTAAGTGAACAAATCTTATTCTATTGGGTTAGAAAGGCTTGATGTGAAATATGAATAAATTTTTGGTTGAAGAAATAGAAACAGGCATGCGTTTTGATGTTTTTTTGGTGCAAAAATTAAATTTAAGCAAAAACAAATGCCAAAATTTGATTTCTTCTGGAGAAGCCTTAATAAACGATCAAAAACAGAAAAAAAGTTATCTTTTGAAAAATAACGATGAAATAAAGGTAGAAATAATTACTAAAAATGTTGTTAACGAATTAGATCCTATTCCTTTAGATTTGGATATTGTTTATGAGGATGATGATTTAGCAGTAATTAACAAACCGGTTAATTTAGTGGTCCACCCTTCTTCTAGTTATAAAGGCATCACTTTGGTGAACGGTTTATTATACCAAATACCGGTTTTAAAAAAAATACAAGGTACAAGACCAGGTATTGTACATCGTTTAGATAAAGATACTACAGGTTTAATGATTATCGGAAAAACTGAAGAAACAATCGTTCAAATGCAAGAATTGTTGCAAAAAAGGCATGTTAAAAGGACTTACTGGGCTTTAATTCATGGTTTTTTAGGACAGCTCGGAACCATTGATTTGCCTATCGGAAGAGATGTGAAAAACCGTTTGAAAATGTCTGTCACTTCTAAAGGAAAACCCTCAGTTACCCATTTTAAAACTTTACAAAGATTTGAACATTATTCTTTATTAGAATTAGAGTTAGAAACAGGCAGGACACATCAAATAAGAGTTCATTTGTCTCATTTAAAGCACTCTATTGTGGGCGATAATTTATACGGCAATCATAATGAAAATATCAAGACCCAGTTATTGCATGCCAAAAAATTAGATTTTTCTCATCCTCAAAAAGAAAAAAAAATATCTTTGGAAATTCCTTTAAATAATGCTTTTCAAAAGGTGTTAGATCAATTAGAATTAGAACCATATTATTTCCTGTAACTATTTTTTATCAAAATAATGTTATTTTTCTTTTAAAAGTGAGATTATGATATAACAATGTTTTAAAATTCATAGTTTTTATAAAAAATAACTTAAAAATAAGGAACCATTTTTATGCATTTAGACACAATTAAACAAACAATAGAAAACACATTAAATAATAAATACAACATTAAAACGATTATTAAACACAATGATAAAAATAAATTATTTGATTTTTACTTAGCTCTTTTTGTTTATCAAAAAACTTTACAAAAAGATATTTTAGAAATTTTTAACACTTTTAAAGCTGATTTGATGAGTTTAAGCGAAATAGAAGATATTTTTTTTGATAAAGGTTTTTTAAATATTAAAATTAATCGTTATTTGATTAGTAAAAAAGTTTTAACAGATGTTTGCGAATCAGGCGCTAACTATGGACAATTAAAACCTAATAATCAAACTATTGTTATAGATTATTCTTCTCCTAATATTGCTAAAAACTTTTCTATCGGTCATCTTCGTTCTACAGTTATTGGTAATTCCCTGAAAAATATTTATAATAAATTAGGTTATCAAATTGTAGGAATCAATCATTTAGGCGATTGGGGCACTCAATTTGGTAAAATGATTTTAGCTTTTCAAAAATGGGGGAAGAAAGAATTAGTTTTAAAAGACCCTATTAATGAACTGCAAAAACTTTATATTTATTTTCATGAACAAGCAGAAACAGACGAACAATTAAACCAAGACGCTAGAGAAATTTTTAAAAAATTAGAAGAAAAAGATCCCGAAATAGTTGCTTTATGGAAATGGTTTAAAGATATTTCTTTAACTGAATTTCGTAAAATTTATGATTTATTAAATATTTCTTTTGATCATTATATTGGTGAATCTTTTTATCATGATAAAAGTATGGCTTTAGTGGAAGATTTACGTACTAAAAATTTATTATTGTTAGATCAAAAGGCTTATATTATGCCATTAGAAGGTATTCCGCCTGCTTTAATACAAAAAGACAACGGAAGCACTCTTTATTTGACTAGAGATATGGCTTGTGTTCTTTACCGTAAAGAAAGATTTAATTTTCAAAAAACTTTATACGTTGTAGGAAACGAACAAAAATTACATTATCAACAATTAAAACAAGCGATGGATAAGATCATGGGTTATGATTGCGATTTAGAACATGTGAATTTTGGTTTAGTATTGTTTGAAAATGCAAAGATTTCGACTCGTAAAAGCAATAATTATAGATTGATTGATATTTTGGAAGCTACTACTAAAGAAGCAGAAAAAACGATTCAAGAAAAAAACCACAATTTAACTAATATTCATGAAAAAGCTAAAAAAATAGCGATCGGCGCTGTTGTCTTTAATGATTTGAAAAATGATCGCCATTTAAACATTGAATTTAATTTAAAACACATGTTACAGTTTGAAGGCAACACAGGGCCTTACTTGCAATACACTATTGCCAGGCTTAATTCTGTTATTAAACAATTAAAAAAAAGCGATGATTCTGTGGAAAAAAAATGGGTTCAAATGAAGGCTTATTTCGCTCAAGACCATTATTTCGCTTTAATTAAGTTAATGGATCAGTTTTCTTCTGTTTTAGAAAAAGCGAAAAAAGATAATATGCCGAGTATACTAGCGAGATATTTGCTGAAATTAGCTAAAACTATTAATCAATTTTACACTCTGGAAAAAATTTTAACTGACGATTTAGTTTTACAAACAGCGAACGGATTATTGATTAAAACTGTTTCTACTGTTTTAAAAGAAGGGTTAAATATTTTAGGCATACCTCTTTTAGAACAAATGTAATCCCTTATATGTTAAAATTTTTAATAAACTGATCACTCTTTATCATATAACAAAACAAACCACTTAAAAAGGGTTTATTTTTTATCTTCTTATCGTCTTTTAATGATTACATTTTTGTATTTTTTTGCTTGTAAAATTATTTAAACTGACTAAAACGACGATACAAATGTTACTTACCAATATAAAAAAGGCGTAATGGCATCGAAAGTAATAGAAATATTACTTTCTGCTGTCCATATGATATAAATAAAATTACTATTCCAATAACAGAAAATCAAGAAGTTTCTTTTAAATTAATAATCCATTAGTTCCAAAAAGACGGAATTCGTTCTTTTAAATATTTGTTTTAAATAATATAGCAAAAAACTTGTTTTCTTTCTATTTCTAAAGCGTAACCTGCTTCTATTTGTTCTCGATCTAAAAAATTAATATGTTTTAACATAATATTAGTTAAATTAAAAGCGGTATTTAACAAAAACACAATTAAAGAAGTCACATATAAAACACCTTTAAAATATTTAAAAAGATAAAAATAAACTAATGAATTATAAAATAAGAAAACTTTGCGCAGCTATTAAAACCGATTTACAAATATTCATGAAAAAATCTATTAAAAGAGAGAAGGTTTTTTTGGGAATAAACAACCATTTTATTAAGGCTTTGTGATTGTTATAAAGTATAGTTTTTATGAATGCTACAAAAGAGCCAATAATAAACCTAAAAACAATTCATTCATAGTTATTAATAAGGTAATCATAAAAACTGTTTTATAGGATGGTAAAGAGCGCCATAAATTTGACCAAAAGTGATTTCGTTTTTCAAGGGTTTTGTCTTTGTTTAAATTTTGGTCGTATGTAGTTTGAGAAGTATTAAGGTATTTTTGGCATTTGCTATCTTCGCCAGTATTAAAATGTTCTAATTTAGCCGGCAAATCATTAACATCAGTTTCTTTTAAAACTTTTATGTTTTTTAAATGTGTTTCAAATTGTTTTTTTAATTCAACATTGTCTTTATTTAAAAAAATAGATAAAGGTGGTACATCCACTTTTGATAAACCCGATTTTTCTATATCAAATTTCAATAATTTAAATTTATCGCTATTTTTAGTTTTAATAGGAACTAAATTTTGATAATCTTGAATTAAAATATTGATGTTATCTTGTTCAACTGCTTTCATGCAAGAAGTCAAATCAGTTCTCCAAGCGTTTTTTTCATGTTGGACAAATGCTTTATCGTTTTGATTATACAAATGAGGAATGATTTTGCGATCAAACGCTGAACCAGAAAAAGAAGCAAAACGGATAGTTTTTTTGCGTAGTATAAATTTGACTTGTAAATTCCTCAGCCATAAGATTGAAATTAACATTTTTTCTGCCGCATTCAAACATTCATCATCTTGTCTCGCTAAAATACCTAATTTGTAATCGATGTAAGGAATAAAGATCATTTTATCACATCTTCCTTTCCTTGGCAGCATTAAACATTCCTATTATGCCGTTTATGCCTTCTCAGACATCATTTTAAATAGCGTTTAAAATACCATTATAAAGAAACATTTTGATAACTAATTTTTTTTCCATTCTCTCAGCTAATTCTTTTAAAAACAACATATCAGCGCTATTGATATAATCGCCGTTTTCCGTTTCAACGCTTTGGATTAAACCCTTTCCTTCCGCTATTTAAAGTCAAAAATCATTAGTGGAGCGTCATATAAAGTAATAATAGCCATGGTTAAAGTTTTTCTTTATCTCTTTTTTATCTGTATCAGATAAACATAAAATATAATATATGTAGGAAAAGAAAAAAGATTAAAAAAATAGAATAAATTAATATTTTGTCCCTGTTTTGATAAATGTATTTGCTTATAAATTCTTTAAAGTTCATAATTGTGTAAAAATTATCTTGTCTTTGAATGGAGTTAATTTTTACTAAAAAAGCCCTTATTCATGAATAAAACAATTTAAACCTTAATTTTATTACAAATCCATAATAATCGTATCTTTTTTTATGAGAGGTTAATTTAAAAAAGAATTAATTTTT
>NZ_AKIN01000240.1:0-1544 GCF_000309405.1 Vaccinium witches'-broom phytoplasma str. VAC | reverse complement strand
GGCTAAATAAAAAAACCAAACTGTTTATTTTAATTAATAAACAATTTGGTTCAATTAGTTGTTTCCTTTTGGATCCACTTTTGTGGGGCACCTCACATATTGTCGGTTTTATAGCTGAATCGTCTTTAGCCCAACAATATTTAAAATCATTTCCTGATATATTAACAACTATTGATAATATTGGTACAGTATTATACCAACAAATGCAAGAGAACAAAGTGGATATTGACACCAGAATTGGGGTTAAAAAAATAATCCTTTATTAGGACAAGTTAATGAAGCTTTAAGGAAAATAGATAAAAATATTAGAAAAGGATATATGCAACAAGAGATCCAAATTTATGCAAAAAATCAAAATTAATAATATTGATGCAACATTAGGTCAAAAAATGAAAAAAGCCGCAGCGGATAACGACACCATAATTGGGGTTAAACAAAATAACTATTTATTAGGACAAAAGAATGAAGTCTTAAAAAAAATAGCGCCAATTACTAGAAAAGAATATATGGAAATAGCAGGCAAAAATTATGCCACAAAAAAGTAGTATTTTCACTATCTTAAGAAAAAACTATGCTTTATATCTAGAAGGTATTAAAATAACCCTTCTTTTAGCTATTATAGGAACACTAGGAGCGTTTGTAATCGCGTTAGGTATTGTTTATCTAAAAGGTAAAAAACAAGACAGAAAAAAAGTTACTTTTGTTCAATATTATATCCAAACGATAACTGATAAATTTCTCTCTGTCTATATTTTTGTTATCAAAGGCATTCCGATGATGATTCAAGCGATGATGTTTTATTACGGCATTAACTCTTTAGGCAAGTTTGAATGGTTAACCCCTTTGAGAGCTGGTCTAATCGTGATTACTTTCAATTCAACCGCTTATATCGCTGAAATAATTTTAAGAAACGTTAATTTCTTTGATACGGCTCAAATAGAAGCCGCTCAAGCTTTAGGGATGACAGAGAAACAAACTTTAAGACATGTTATTTTTCCTCAAGCGATCAAAAGATCTTTACTGCCGATAATGAACGAATTTATCATTAATTTAAAAGATGGTTCTGTTTTAAGTGTTATTGGGGTAATGGAATTATTCGCCGTTACTAAACAAATTAGAGGAGCAACTTTCAATACTTTTGCTACTTTCACTATCGCCGGCGTTATTTATTTAATTTTATTCGCTAATATCGGTTTAAGAGTGTTAGAGAAAAAATTAGGCGCTAATAAATAACCTTTAAGTATCAAAAGTGCCTTAATTTATTATTAAAATCAAAAAACAACTATCAAAAGGAAGTTGAAAGGCGCCTTTTTTATGGTTGGTTATAATAATTTTAGAAGTTATTTTTTTGTTTAAAAACTTTTATTTCTCTTTGTCTCCCGACAAACTATAAATTATCATCTCCTTTTCAATAAAGATATAACTTTTTTAACTTAGTCATATCTCATTTCATATCTTTTTTATCTTTTATAACAAGTTAATTTGATCTAGTTATTTTACTATCTTATAATAAAATGCATTATAAGATAGTATTTTTAATATTT
>NZ_AKIN01000241.1:0-4115 GCF_000309405.1 Vaccinium witches'-broom phytoplasma str. VAC | reverse complement strand
TAAAATACATTTATTTTAAATAAAGTACACAAACCAAAAAGAAGAAATTTTTTTGGTTTGTTACGGAAAAGTAATTTTTTAGTTTTTTTTAATAAATATTTTTTGATGAATCAGAATTATTCTTCATTTTATTCATCATTATCATGTTCATTTTCTTCTCTTTTGCCATCAACTTCTAGATTTTCATCTTCGATAGTTGTTTCTGTTTCTGAATTTTTATTATCTGATTCTTCGGATGAGTTAGCGTTTTTTTCTTCTGATACATCATTGTTATCATTTGAAGAAACAGTTTTTGCTTGTTCTTCAGATGTGTTTTCTTCATCAGAATCGTTATAAAGTAAAGCTTCTTTTTTTTCTTTAGTTTTTGATTTTGCTTTATCATTGACTTCTTCTTTTTCTGCTTTAGCAAGTTTTTCTTCTTCGTACCAAGAGATTTTACCAGTTGCAAATATTTCATCAATATCTCTTTTAGAAAGAGTTTCAATCTCAGATAAATAATCAGCGATTTTGAATAAAAGTTCTTTGTTGTCTAAAAGTTTTTGTTTGGCTTCAGCGTAAGCATTAGTTAAAATATCTTGAACAGCTTGGTCAATTTCTACAGCTTTAGATTCGGAAAAATCTTTGTGAAAAGTTGGTGCTTCTTCTCCGTATTGAGCTAATCCGACAACACTCATTCCGAATTTAGTCACCATAATTCTCGCAATTTTAGTTGCTTGTTTGAAATCGTCATAAGAACCTGAAGAGATATCGTCTAAAAATAATTCTTCTGCCGCTCTTCCGCCTAAATAAGAAGTTATTTCGGCTAATAATCTTTTTTTAGAATAGAAATAAGTTTCTTCTTCCGGTAACATTAAATTATAACCGCCAGATTTACCACGAGGGATAATAGTGATTTTTTGGACTTTTTTAGCATTGGGCAATGTAAGACCAATAACTGCATGACCTGCCTCATGGAAAGAAACTAATTTTTTCTCTTTATTAGTGTATCTGCCGCCTTTTTTAATAGAACCAATTAAAATTCTATCTAAAGCTTCGCTTAAATCATTTTTATTGATTTTGCTCGCTCTTCTTCTTGTAGCTAGCAAAGCAGCTTCATTTAAAATACCTTCTAATTGGGCGCCACTGAAACCTGGTGTTTCCTTAGCTAGTTCTTCTAAACTAATATCTTTTTCTATTTTTTTGTTAGAAGCGTGTAGTTTTAAAATAGCTTCACGATCTTTTAAACTGGGTAAATTAATGGTAAATTGACGGTCAAAACGCCCTGGCCTTAACAACGCAGAATCTATGCGTTCAGGTTGGTTAGTTGCAGCAATAACAATAACGCCTGAATTCTTATTATAACCATCCATTTCTACTAAAAGTTGGTTTAAGGTTTGTTCGTTTTCACTATGTCCCATATCAGATCCTCTTTTACGAGCCATAGCTTCAATTTCATCGATAAAAACAATACAAGGAGCATTCATTTTAGCGTTTTTAAATAAACTTCTTACACGAGAAGCTCCTAGACCAACATACATTTCTACGAAATCTGAACCAGACGCAGCAAAGAAAGGAACGCCAGCTTCGCCAGAAACCGCTTTAGCTAATAAAGTTTTACCAGTGCCGGGAGGTCCTGATAATAAAACTCCTTTAGGAATTCTGGCGCCCATATCTATGTATTTCTTAGGGTTTTTTAAAAAGTCGATTAATTCCTTCATTTCTTCTTTTTCTTCGTCAGCGCCAGCGATATCTTTAAAAGTTAAAGTTGGTTTTTGAACTACTTCTCTTCTTAATTGGGTTTTATTTTTATCACCAAATTGTTCTGAGAATTGGCTTCCGATATCTTTCATACTTGTAAAGAAAAAATAAATAAGCAAGACTGTTAAAGATATTCTTAAAGAAGAAACTAAAGGACCGAATCCCATGTCAGGATCTTGAATAGTTATAGCTAACAAAACTTTATGAGAAGAAGGTGTGTGTTTTTTTTCCACTTCGTTCCTTATTCGGTGAAAACTTTCTTCATCAACGAAAGAATATTTTTTGGTTTTTTTATCATCACCTTCTTTATAGGTCACTATTAAATCATATAAAACAGGGAGACCATTTGTTAAAATAGGTTTTATTTTCAATTCGTTTTTGTCTAAAAGATTTAATATTTCTAATTCAGATTCGTCTTTTTTTAATGATTTTTGAACTACACCTCTTAAAGACATTATGGCGCCGATAGAGATAATGAAAAGCATAATATACCAAATATTAATTTTTTTTAATTTATCTTCCCATTTATTCATAATTTTTATCCCTTAAATTCCTTTCACAATGGTTTTTGCAACCTTTTGAAAAGTTACTTAATAATATCGATTCCCATATAACTTTTTAAAACATCAGGTACTACAATATTTCCGTCTTTATTTTGATAATTTTCCATAATAGCGATCATAGTTCGTCCGATAGCTAAAGCTGATCCGTTTAAAGTATGAACGTATTCGTTTTTATCTTTTTTATTTTTATTAAATTTAATATTGGCTCTTCGAGCTTGAAAAGTTTCTGCATTACTGATAGAAGCTATTTCGCGATATTTTTGTTGACTAGGCAACCATACCTCAATATCATAAGTTTTAGTCATACTAAAACCTAAATCGCCCGTTGATAAAGCGACCACTCTATAAGGTATTTTTAACTTTTGCAAAATTTCTTCAGAATCTTTTAACATTTCTTCTAAAACAGTGTAAGAATTTTGAGGTTCTACAAATTGAATCAATTCAACTTTATTAAATTGTTTTTGTCTTAAAATGCCTCTGGTATCTTTTCCAGCAGCTCCTGCTTCTTGTCTAAAACAAGTAGTAAAACTGACATATTTAATGGGTAATCGTTCTGCCTTTAAAGTTTCATTACGATGGATATTAATAGTAGGAACTTCAGCAGTCGGATTTAAATACCAATTATATTTATCTAATTTTAATTTGAAAAGTTCTTTTTCAAATTTAGGTAATTGACCGGTAGAAAACATTGAATTTTCGTTGACAATAAAAGGAGGGATGATTTCTTGATAACCCTTTTGAGAGTTCGTATCCATCATAAAATTAATTAAAGCTCTTTCCAAACGAGCTCCAGCTCCTTTTAAAACAGCAAATCTGCTGCCAGTTACTTTAGCAGCCACCTTTAAATCTAAAATATTTAATTTTTCACCTATTTCCACGTGATCTTTAATAGGGAAAGGTTGTTCTTCTGGTTCCATAAAGTGTTTAATAACAACATTATCTTCTTCGCTTTGACCGATAGGGGTAGATTCATGAGGAATATTAGGAACAATATGCAACAGGTGATTAATTTTATTTTCGATGGTTTGTAGTTCTTGCGTTAATGTTTCTAATTCTTTTTTAGAAATAGCCTCTTTAGCGATCACTTCTTCATCAATGGATTTGTTTTCTCTTTTTAATATCCCTATAGAGCGAGAGAGATTATTTTTTTTAAACCTCATTTGTTCTATGGAAACAATTAAATTTTTACGCGATTGATTTAATAAAATAAGTTCTTCTAAATAAGAAAAGTCTTCTTGTCTTGTTTGTAGTTTTTGAATAACTAATTCCATATTTTGAATTATAAATTTCAAGTCTAACATTATATTAACATAATCCTTCATTTTATCCGGTTATTACAAAAACAATAAACCTAAAAGACAAATATTAAAACTACTGTGATAATATTTTTATTAAGTCTATTTTATAATAGAGATTTTAAAAAAATTTTTTATAATAGTAAAAACAAATTAACATATCGACCAAAAGATATGATAACCTTGCTATTGATTTTTTTTGATTGATTTTTAAAGAAAAAATGTTTATTCATTAAATTTGATTAAACATTTTAGCGAAATTAGATTTGTTTCTAGAAACAAAGTTAGAGCGATAAATTCCTTTGGATAAGCCTTTATCTAATTTTTTATTAACGTAATTTAATAATGTTAAAGCTTGCGTTTTTTCAGAAGCTACCACAGCAGATTTAAATTTTTTAATTGCTGTTTTAACCGAAGATTTGTAAGAAGCATTCTTTAATCTACGTTTTTCGTTAGTCTTATTACGTTTTTTTTGTTGTTTAATATTTGCCATTTAATCAATACCCCTTTTTATTCAAAA
>NZ_AKIN01000242.1:0-3928 GCF_000309405.1 Vaccinium witches'-broom phytoplasma str. VAC | reverse complement strand
GTTATTTTTTGGTTTTGCATAAATGATGACAAAGAATTGATATAGTTAATAAAATATTAATCTTTTTTTCTTTTTTTTATCTAACCAAGACCTTTAACTAAACAACTTTTTTTCCAAAATATGCATTTTTAATAAAAAAAATAAAACATTTTGATGTTTAAACGGTCGTTCTTGTTAAAAAAATACTTTCATAAAGTAATTCGAAATATATGAAATTTAGATAAAAAACAAAGGAGAAAAAAAGATATGAAAAACATGATAGAAATTAAAAATTTAAATAAATCATTTGACGGAAAACACATTTTAAAAAATATTAATTTAAATATTCGCCACCAAGAAATACTTACTATTATAGGTCATTCTGGTTCTGGTAAATCCACTTTATTAAGAACTTTAAATTTATTAGAAGTACCTGATTCAGGGGAAATTTTGATTAATTCACAAAACATCTTAGATAAGAACGTTAATTTATCTGATTTACGCACTCAAGTAGGAATGGTTTTTCAAAATTTTAACTTATTCGAAGAAAAGACTGTTTTAGAGAATTGTTGTTTAGCGCCGGTTAAAGTTTTAAAAATGAGCAAAGAACAAGCTAAAGCTAATGCTTTACAAAAACTAAAAGAAGTAGGTTTAGAAAAATTTGCTGATGTAGATGTGAAACAGCTTTCTGGAGGACAAAAACAAAGAGTCGCAATCGCTAGAACTTTATGTATGCAACCAAAAGTTATTTTATTGGACGAACCAACTTCCGCTCTTGATCCCGAATCTTCTCAAGAAGTAATGCAAATATTAAAAAAATTAGCTGAACAAAACGAAATTACTCTAGTTATAGTTACGCATGAAATGAAATTCGCTAAAAAAGTTTCTCATAATATTTGTTTTATGGAAAACGGCGTTATTGTGGAAAAAGGTTCTTCTAAAGAAATTTTTGAAACTAATAAATACCCTAAAATAAGATCTTTTTTTGAAGAATTTTGATCTCATTTAATTAAAAACTACTTTTTAATGCTATAACTATGTACTTTGAAATAAAAACGCATTATGAACAAAAAATAAAGCGTTTATGAATATTTAAAATAAGAAAAAAAGGAATGATAGATTTTATGGATTTAAACATAAAAACATATTGGAAAAAAAATATTTTTTTGACTATTTTTTTGTTATTTTTGATTTGGTTACATTATTCTGTTTTATTTTTTTTGGATGTTAAAAATAATTCTGACTTGTCTACGAAAAGTCCTTCTTTTTGGTCTAACTTATATCAATCCTTGCCGGCTTATAAACAAGGTTTTTTGACTACTTTATTATTAGCGATAGACGGGCTTTTTTTAGGCTTTTTATTGGCTATATTATTAACAATGTGGAAAAACTCTTCTGAAGGGATAAAAAGGCAAAAAACTTGTTTAATTTATCTGCAAAAAATATTAACAGTTATTTTTAACTTTTTAATGAATTTTTTTAAAGCTATACCCATAGTAATTCAAGCTTTATTGTTTTATAGTTTTTTAGTGAATATGCCATCTTTTAAAGGTTCTTTAGGACCAGTGATAGTCGGTTTGATCGTTATTATGTTAAATACAGCTTTTAATCTAACAGAAATTATGTTAAACCATATTAAATTTTTAGATCATGGACAAATAGAAGCTGCTTATTCTTTAGGAATGAACCAAAAACAAGTTTTTCGTTATATCACTTTAGGACAAACTTTTAAAAGAACGATTCCCTCTGTTTGGAACCAGTTTATTATTAATTTGAAAGAAACCGCTTTATTTCAAATAATCGGAGTCGTAAGTCTTATTTTCGCGGCCCAAAGGCAAGTTTCGATTACTTTTGACACTATTACCCCTTATCTTTTAATAAGTTTGTTTTATTTAATGTTAGTTGGTATGACGGATTTAATCAATCAAAAAACTAAACATTAATTATTTGGGAACAAATAATTATGACAACAGAATAATATTAAGAACAAAGTAATCGATCGAAATATAACAATCCATCCTATTGAAAAATAAGATGAAAAACAAATATTTAATTTAAGTGGCAAATTTATTAATGAATATCTTGTTTTCAACTTTTATTAGTTTAAGTTAATTTTTTTATTTTCAACAAAAGAAACTAAATAATAAAGATGAAATTGATCAGAAGGAATAATTGTAACTTTATGGACACTTTTATATTAAAAAAATATCTTATGAAAAAATTGGAAAAAATTTCCATCGGCACAATAATAGCGATTCTTTTGGTTTGGCTTAATTTTTATATCTTAATGCCTAATGGTGTTAAAAAAGATGGAAAAGAAACTTTAACTTTAGGAATTGTTAATAACGCTCCACCTTTCGCTTTTGACGGAACCAATAAAGATAACGGTCATGAAACTATTAATGGCGATTTTATCAGTGGTTCTGATATCGAATTTTTTAAAGAAATAGCCGACAAAATGAATAGGAATTTGATTATTAGAACTTTCTCTTTTCCTGGGATATTAAATGCTGTTAAACAGGGTACAGTAGACGTTATTATCGGAATGTTAAATGTTACAGCTGAAAGAAAAGAACAAATGTTATCTATTAAGTATCATAAGTCTGATTTAGGTATTCTTGTTAGAAAAGATGATCCTTTGTTTAAAGAGAAAAAGGATGCAATAAAATTAAACGACTTAAAGGAAGTGAAAAGGATAACCACTATTATCGGTTCAATATATGATATTCAATTTTTCGATACTTTGAAAAAACAACATTATTTGCCAAAAGCTAAAAAAACAGCTTTAAAAGAGGACGCGGTGAATTGTGCTGAGTCAGTTTCTAACGGAACAGCAGATGTTCTTTTATTAGAATATCCGGTAGTAGATTTAATCGCCAATCAACAACGTGATAAATTCAAAGCTTTCAAATTAACAGGTTTGCCTGTTGACATAAAAGTCCCTCCTTTAGTCATGTTCTTGCAAAAAGGTCCAAAAGGAGAAAATTTAAAAAAGGAATTAGAAGGCATTTTAAAAGACGTTTTAAATCTCGATAAAACATCATATCAAGACAAATACCATCCGACAGCAATTGACAAACATAAAAAGGTTATCGATTCGACCAAATCCAAAACAAGTTTTTTCAAAACATATTATAAAAGTTTTTTGATTTCTTTATTATTGGCTATTGACGGCTTGCTTTTAGGTTTTATATTATCTTTATTATTTTTCAAAATTAAGTTGTTATCAGTCAACGCTGCTGTAGAATCGCCTGCCAAAACATCTATTAAAATAAAAAACATCTTTGCTGTTTTAATAGATAGTTTGATATATGTTCTTAAAGTGGTTCCTATTTCTATTCAAGTTATTTTAGTTTATAATTTGTTAGTTCTTAATTTTAATTTTTTCAAAGTAGATTCTTTAGGTTCTTTTTATACCGCTTTAATTATCATTTTAATCAATAATGCTACTATTTTAACTAGCGTTTTCTTTAATAATATGAAACTTTTAGATAAAGGGCAATTTGAAGCTGCCTATTCTTTAGGGATGAAAAAAAAACAAGTTTTCAGTTATATTATTTTAAGACAAACTTTAAAAAGATCGATGCCTTTTGTTTGGAATCAACTAATTATTAATTTTAAAGAAACAGCTTTATTTTCTATCATTGGATTACCTAGTTTATTATGGAGTGCTCAACGTAATATTGTTCTTACTAATGATACAATTACTCCTTTCGTGATCGTTAGTGTTATTTATTTAACTTTAAACACTCTTACCAACTGTATTGGTAAAAAAATTAATAAAAATTAAATTATTAAACATAACTTTTTTGTTTTAAACAACTTATCAAAAACAAGTTCTTTTTCCTCGGGACTTGTTTTTTTTTTTTTTTGGTTGATTTTTGCTAAATATCCCAAGCAATGTTTGTACTTAGATAAACCAACATATTTATGAAGTTGACATATTTTT
>NZ_AKIN01000243.1:0-2002 GCF_000309405.1 Vaccinium witches'-broom phytoplasma str. VAC | reverse complement strand
AATTTAAGATAAAAAAAGGATAATATAAATTTTTATCATGAAAAGAAAATTTATTTTAAGAAAAAATAGTGAAATCGATTTGATTTTTAAACTTAATAAAAATAAAAATATCAGAAATGGTTTTTTTACGTTATATTATGCTAAAAATAATCATTTTAAACATTTTAAATTTGCTTTAAGTATTAGTAAAAAATACGGTAAATCGCACGAAAGAAATTTAATTAAAAGACGTTTAAGAATGATTATTTGTCAAAATATGAATATGATCAATCCTCATACGTCTTTCGTTCTTGTTATCAAACCAAAAGCGAAAGAACTTGATTTTGTTGGATTATCTAAATATTTCTTAATTTTAATTAAAACAATTTCTTAATTGTTTCTAAATAAGGATATTTTAATAATATGAGTAAAAAAAAATTACCGTTTAAACAAATACAAAAATTTTTAACCTTTCTTTCGATGACTATTTTATTATTTCTTTTTTTCAAATGGGCTTTCCCTTCTAAGAAAAACATAGAAGAGTTAAAAGACGCTGACATCAAGATTGTTTTTAATCATGATGTAACCTATGATGTTAAAAAGATAAAATTGGAAGACATGATTTTAAAATTAAATGATCCACAATCTTTTAATTTTACCGATTATTCAAATTGTGTCAATATTTTTCAAATGGGTATTCAAAAGAATAAAAATATCGTTGTTAGACAATGGAAAAAAGAGGATTTTAACCCTTCTGACACAAATGAAAATAGTAGAAAAATGATAGACGCTTTTAAAAAAACATTAAAAGACAAAATAGATGCTATATTACATAAAAAAGATTATTTTTTCTCTTTTGAAGAAAAACTTGATGAGAAAAAAAATCCTCCAGCAAACATTGTTAAACAATTTTTCACTATCAAAAGAGGGACTAATTTTGATTACGCTTTATTTCAAAAACATTATGACAAGGTTAACAAACAAAAATTGCTTGTTTATAAGATAGGTAATGATAAATCCGTAATTTTTAAAAATTTTAAAATTTTTGAAGATAAAGATAAGAAAGAAACAATTCGTGTTGACGATTATAACAAAAAAATCAGAGAGAAAAAAGATGACAATGGCGACTTCAATACTTTTGTTTTAAAAGAAGGCGCACAACAAACAGATTTAAACTTAAAATTATTTGTAGACGATTTTGGCGACTCTCCTATTCAATGGCCTTCTAAATTAAGATGGACTGGCATTTTAGGGTGGGGTTATATTTGGAACGTGTTAATCATTTTCATCGGTTCTTCTTTAGACTTCTTCTCCAATATCTTTGCCAGCGAAGAAGATGGTATTTTTTTTGGAAATTTAGGCTTAGGCATCATTTTAACTACTATTTTGATCAGAACTTTATCGTGGCCGATCTATACTAAAACTAGTTCCTTTTCTTTGAATATGAGTTTAGCTCAACCGGAAATAGATAAAATCAGAGCTAAATACGTTTTAAGAAAAGACAAAGCGTCTATGCAGCAAATGCAAATGGAAATAATGAAAGTATATAAAAAATACAATTTTAATATTTTCAGTATCTTTATAACTTTTTTACAAATGCCTATTTTTATCGCTATGTTAAGATCTTTAAATCGTTTTCGTGTTTATGGCGGAATATTTACTCCTCGCACTGAAAAACCCTTTTTAGGTTTTATTAATTTAAATCCTGTAGAAAATAATCTTATTATTGTTAAATTAGTTTTATCTCTTTTCGTGGGCATAAGTATGTTTTTCTTAAACAAATTAAGTTTAAAAAAACCATCTTATTTAAAACAAAATACTAAAATTTTAACTTTAGAACAACAAACACAAAAAAAAGCTCAAGAAAAAAGTATGAAGGTTTTTAGTTATATGATGATCGGATTAATGACTTTTACTTCCTTCAAAGATGTAACTTTGTCTTTATATTGGGTTGTAGGGAATTTATTCACTATAGTTCAAACAATTATTAATCATAAATTAATGGAAAATAAATATATTTTAT
>NZ_AKIN01000244.1:0-1171 GCF_000309405.1 Vaccinium witches'-broom phytoplasma str. VAC | reverse complement strand
ATCAATTTAGAAATAAAAAAAACTATTTATGAATTGTCTTTTTCATAAATAGTTTTTTTGTTTTATATTGGAGGATTTTTTTAATTTGAATTGATATTTAAATTATAACTCCATTAAATCATTAACATTTTTTTTGAGAAGTTATTTTAGGAAAAAAGATTATTTAATTCTTCTATTTCGTTGGCTTTTTCAATTAAAGCATTAGTGATAGAAGATAAATCTTTTTTGATTTCTTCCTTCTCTTTCGTTAATAATTTAATCTTTTTCTTGTAAAAACATAAATTATGGTCTTTTTTAATGATTTGTTGTTGATTTTCTTTAATTATCAATTCTTGCGTTTGAATAATGTTGTTTTTTTTCTTTAATGAATCTGTTAGCATTTGTATCCTATTTTCGATAAATTGTTTCTTTGTTTGACCTTCCATTTTTGTTAGACGAAAATAAACCATAATACAAAAGAAGACAAATAGCATCCAACAGAAAGAATAAATTTTTTTCATAAATTGACGTATATATTACCTTTTTTTAAAATATCATCATATAATAATAAAGTTTATAGATGATTTGTTCAATTGAAAAAAATATCCCCATATTAAGAGTATTTTTAACGATATTATATTATTTTGGAGGATTTTGAAGCAAATCTTTAATTTCTTTTAGTAAAGCTACTTTTTCTTGTTCTAATTTTTTGATATCGTCGCTTTTAAATTCTTTGACGTTAGAAGCGCTCTTAATTTTTAAATATTTTTTACCATGATACATAAAAATATAAATAACGAAAGCGGCCATAAAAAATTCAAAAACGTTTTGTAAAAATTTACCATAATTAATAGCGTTTTCCCCTCCTAAAGTTATTTTTAGTTCATTTAAGGTAAGTTTGCTGTTAAATAACCAAACAATAGGAGGCATAATGACGTCAGTAGACAAGGAACTCACCATTTTGCTAAACAACTGCCCTATCACGATGGTGATAGCTAATTTGATAATGTCCCCTTTATTGATAAAAGACTTAAAACCATCTTTAAAATCTTTTAATTGATGTAAATATTTATGTTCAGACATGATAATTCCCCTTTCTTTGTTATAAATGGATAAACAGAATCACATATTTTAATTTTATTGTATCGGCGTGTGCTAAACAAATCAAAAAGTTATATAAAAAATATATAAA
>NZ_AKIN01000245.1:0-2066 GCF_000309405.1 Vaccinium witches'-broom phytoplasma str. VAC | reverse complement strand
ATTATATTAAAGTTTGAAAGTCGACGTACTGCTGCGCGAGCTCTAATTCAGCTCTCTTTAAAGATATGTAACGATTGTAGTCCATTATGTCAGATTTTGAAGGTTCACGCGAGGTTAAAGGGTGCTTAGCTTAAAACTTAATCCAAATGTTAATTTAATATTCTTTTAGTTTTCTTTTGTTGCGTGGGTAGTGTGGTTATAATTCGCTTACGCGAATTCCTATAGCTCCACAAAAGAAAACGATAATAAAAACTTGTTTCTTTTTTTTAAGAATTTGAAAAGAAAAGATAATAAGAACTTTTTTATTTTTTTTAAATTAAATTAATTTCATCTCTTTTAAGAAACAAAGAGGATTCATTTTTTGTTGATAAGCGTAAAGATTGCGATAGAAAGTATGAGTAATATATAAAAGTTCTCTCGCTCTTGTTATCGCGACATACATTAAACGTTTTTCTTCTTCTAAAGATGAATGACCTAAAAAAGTATCAAAAAAGTTTCTTGTTCGCAACCAATTAAAAAAACTATTTTTGACTCTAAACCTTTCATTTGATGAATAGAGGTTAAAGTTAAATGATTTTTAATAATAGTTTCTCTTTTGATATTAAATTTTTCATTTAAAATTTTTAATTTCTTTTCAATTTCTTTTGATAATTTAATATTAGTTGGAACATAAACAATTTTTTGAGGAACTTTAAAAGGAATATCATTTTTATTTAAAAACTGTTCTAATACCTTTTTAAGAGATTTTTTACGATAAAGAATAACAATATCATTTAATTGATATTTCTTTTTTTCAACCAACTCTTTAATTTCTTTAATAATAAATAAAGCCTCTTGTGTTTCGTCCCAACAAGGCTGGTAAATAACCTTGCCTGTTGTTTTTAAAGTAGGTTTTAATTGATAAGAAAGAGGTAAAAGATGATTCGCGGTTTTTAAAATATTTGAGCTAGAACGATAATTGTAAGTCAATTTTAATTCTTTCATTTGGAAAGTTTCTTTTAAATGTTGACTATAAATATTTTTAGTCCCTCGAAAACTATAGATATTTTGGTGTTCATCACCTACCATAAATAAAAGGCTTTTAGTCCCTAACATTTTTAAAATTTCCATTTGGTAATAATCAATGTCTTGGGCCTCATCTACTAAAAGATAAGGGAATTTTTGTTGATAATCGCTTAATAAAAAAGGATAATTTTTTAATAAATAATAAGTATAAACAATTAAATCATCAAAATCCATTAACTCTTTTTCACAAAGAACTTGATTATAAGCATGAAAAAATTTTTGAAAAAGAGGGTTAATATTAGTAATGATTTTCCTTTTAATTTTAGAAAGAGATGTAATAACATCATCCAAACCACAAATAATTTTAATTTGAAATTGATTTAATAAATTTCTCATTATTTCACGAGTTTCTATTTCATCAATTAAACGAAAATCTTTAAAATTAAAATCTTTTAAATAAGCTAAATTTTGTTTTAAAAACATTAACGCAAAACCATGAAAAGTCATGATTTTAGCTTTATCATTATCAACTCTTTTTTTTAAATCATTCACTGCGGAACGATTAAAAGTTAAAATTAAAATTTTGTTTAAATCAGTAAAACGATTTAAAACGATTTAAAAAATTAAATCTAGCTAATAAGGTACTTGTTTTCCCAGTCCCAGCACCAGCATTTAAATATAAAGGCTGAAAAGAAAAATTAACAGCCTTTAATTGTTGATGATTTAACATCATTTAATAAATTTAATTTTATCAGCATTAGGCGCAATATAACCTAATTTATAGATTACAAAAATAAATATACAACTAATAGCAACCAAAATTAAAAATTGTTTTAAAGACATATTTGAAACCTCCTTTATTTTATTTACTGATGGTTATATAACCATAATGTGCTAATAAAAGCAAAACAGGAATAACAACACCTATTGAAGGTAAAAACCAAGACATTAAAAATTTACTGAAAGTTAATTTACCTCTTTGACTTCTGCGAATATAACTTCTAAATCTTCTTCTTGCCATTACAAACTCCTTTTTTTTATTTATAAAATTTTATAAATAA
>NZ_AKIN01000246.1:0-1360 GCF_000309405.1 Vaccinium witches'-broom phytoplasma str. VAC | reverse complement strand
AATTTTTTAATAAAATAAAAAAGGGATTTTATTTATGAAAAATAAATTACAACAACCCGAGTTTTATGAAATAGAAGTTTCTTGTGCTACTTGCAAGACAACACATAAAATAGGTACAACAGTTAAAACTATGAAAATTGAAACTTGTTCCAATTGTCATTCTTTTTATACTGATTCACAAGTTTTTGTAACTGTCGCTGGACAAGTAGATAAGTTTCACAAACGTTATGGTTATGATCAAAAAAAAGACGATAATAAACAATAAACAGAGGAATAATTTTTAACATAGAAAGGTTTTATAAAAAATGATTTTAGATCAAGAAGGGTTTATTGAAGTCATTTGTGGACCGATGTTTTCCGGAAAGACGACAGAATTGATTAAAAATATTGAAACATTGAATTCATTGAAAAAAAAATTTTTAGTTTTCAAACCTTCAATTGACAAACGTTATTCTCTCAAAAGTGAATTGGTAACTCACGATTTAAAAACCGTTCCTTCTTTGTTAGTTAATAAAAGTTCAGACATTTTAGATATTATTAAAGAAAATGAAAAAATTGAATATTTAATCATAGATGAAATTCAATTTTTTGATAAAGATATAGAAAAAATTTTAAACAATTTATCTTATAAAGGTATGAAAATTATTATAGCTGGTTTAGAATTGGATTATCGCGGAGAACCATTCGGTTCCATGCCATATTTATTATCAATATCTGATAAAGTAACTAAGTTAAAATCTTTTTGTTTTATTTGTGGAAAAGAGGCAACAAGAACACAAAGAATATTTTCTAACAAAAAAGCAAATGATGAAGAACAACCTGTTATTTTAATAGGTGGTAATAATTATCATAAATCTTGTTGTCGTAAATGTCATAATTTTTAAAAAAATTTATTTTAAAAATTCATGTAAGGAATTTAATGTATAATTGAATATAGAAGAAAAGCATTTTGTCTTTATGAAAGAAGCTTTTAAAGAAGCTAAAAAAGCTTTTTTAAAAGATGAAGTTCCTGTTGGCGCTGTTGCTATTATGAATGATAAAATAATATCAAGAGCTCACAATAATATAGAAAAAAGTCAATTATTTTATGGTCATGCTGAATTTTTACTTTTAATGAAATTAAATAAAAAATTAAAAACTTATCGAATGGATGAAGTAATTATTTATATCACTTTGGAACCTTGTCTTATGTGCGCTGGCGCTTTAATTCAATCTCGGATTCAAACAATATATTATAGTGCTTTCAATCCAAAATCATATTTTTTTAAAAAATTCTTTGTTCTTTTGGAAGAAAAAAAACATAAACAAAATAATTTTATTAAATTAGAATTATTGGAAAAAGAAAATGAACATATTTTAA
>NZ_AKIN01000247.1:0-487 GCF_000309405.1 Vaccinium witches'-broom phytoplasma str. VAC | reverse complement strand
AAGATATTCAAAGTTGGTTTGGTTATGAATATAATCGTTATTAACCATAGCAAAAATAGTTTATTCATTTTATGGTTATTATGTTATTATTAATAATAAATCATTAACAAAAGGAGTTCTAAAAAAATATTATGTCAAAAAAACGTTTATTATTTATTGTTATGTTTAGTCTTTTAGGTTTTTTATTATTATTCATTATGGTTATTGCCTTCATTCCTAAAAAAACTCCTGTCAGCCCTAAACCTATTCCTGCCTCAACTGTTGAGGTTAAAAAAGAATGGTTTAAAACCGCAGACATAGCAGACAGAACTGAATATATTGGTAGTGGTAAAAATTTGAAAATAATAGACATCAAAGGGCAAAAAGGGCAAAGTTATCCCATTACTAAGGACAACCAACCATATAGAAATAATCAAGGGAAATGGATGATGCCAGGAGTTAAGGAAGAAGGTATACCTATGATAGAAGCAGTTTATACTTTTTATGG
>NZ_AKIN01000248.1:0-1446 GCF_000309405.1 Vaccinium witches'-broom phytoplasma str. VAC | reverse complement strand
GACATCGACCGCGACCTAGCCAAACTCGACGCTGACAAAAAAGACTACCAAAAGAAACTAGAAGAATATAAAGATAAATTACAAAACGATAAAATCGAGGAGGCTTTTGGTCAATCAATTGAGGTAGTTAGAAAAATAGAAAGTAAAGAAAAATCCGTAATCAATGAATATAAAAAAATTATCGACGAATTAAATGAAAAAAGAAATGAAATCACAGATATTCCAAAATTACAAAACGAACAAGCTGATTTAGAAGAAGAACTAGAAGACAAAGAAGTTGAAATAGAAACTCTAAAAGAACAACTGAAATTAAAAAATCCTAAATACGCTCTTGCTCAACAACGAATCCAACAAAAACGACAACATAAAATTCCTGAAATGGTTATGATTCCTAATAAATAAAACTTTTTTAAACAATTTAATTCATAAAATTGTATAATGGTAATATATTCAAATTTCGATATTTGATAATAATCACTATTATCAGAAGGGAAATGAAATTGATGAATACTAGTAATTTTTTCAAAAAACATTTAGTAATTATAATCATTATTATAGCAGTTATTGTTGGTATTGCCCTTCATTACAAAACAAACAATTATTTAAAACAAGAAGAAAAAGAATTTTTGGATAATTACGATCTAGATTCCGAAACTCAAAGAAAAATTAAAGAAAAAATACAATCTTTAAATAAATTAGATACAGAATGTTTTGATTTATTACAAAATTATATAGTTAAAAATAATTTAGATCCTTCAAATCCTAGAATAGAAGGGCCACCAGCTATGCAATTGACATTTCTAAATATGGTCTTAACCCGTTTACAAAATGCATTTGATTTTCAAAGAGTAATCGAAAATAAAATAGATGTTGAAATTCATATAAAAAATTCAATTATTGAAGATAATTTTTATGAAGATGATTTTAAAAAATTAGAAGAAGAAATAAAAGAATTCAAAGAAAAATATTTAAATGATAAAACTACTAGTAAAACTGAAAAACCTAAATTCATAACTACTAAAGATCGTTTTTACCAAATAAAATCTTATGTGTTTTCGGAAAACAACAATCAAATTTTATTACCAAATGATCTTTCTGAACAAGAAAAAAATGAAATTTTAGAAATAAGAGAATTTCGAAAACAAACATTAGAATATATAAGAGAAAATAAAAAAGTTATCGACGAATATCAACAAAAATGCGATGAATATAACACCAAAATCCAAGAAATAAAAGGCCAATACCCATCATTAAAATCTCAAAAAGAACAATTAGAACAACAATTAAAAAACAAAACAGCCGAAATTAATAAATTAAAATATCAACTGGGAGAAATTAGTCCTATTTACGCAAAAACACTTAAAAAACTCTCAAATATTGAAATTATCAACCCTAAAACCTCCAATCCAGAAATAGAAACCAGACTAAAGGCCGAAATCAAAAAAT
>NZ_AKIN01000249.1:0-1644 GCF_000309405.1 Vaccinium witches'-broom phytoplasma str. VAC | reverse complement strand
ATATAAATAGAAAAAAAATTATTACTTAATGTATATTTTCCGCAACCAAAAAATAAATAATTTTAACTTTCTTTCGAGCTTATCAACTACTCTATACTTGAGCTAAATCCGGTACAACATTTACTTTAGAACCACCTTGTATACTGATAATGCTGGGGGTCTGTGCTTTCAGTTTCTAAAAATAAAACCACAAGACATTTTTCCCCATAAACTAAAGGAAAATAACTATCAGGCACAAAACCAGCAACAGGGATTTCCGGATGTTTTTCAAAGTAATGATCCACACAGCGCCATTCGCATTCTTCCTCTAATCCTAAAACAAATTTCACTCTTTTTTTTTAAAGGAACGTTTAATTCTTTTAAAATTCTTAAAGCAAAATAAGAAGCAATAACGGGACCTTTATTATCTTGAGAACCTCTAGCATAAATTTTACCATCCACTATTTTAGCTTCATAAGGAGGGTAAGACCAATGGTTGCCGGCGGGAACAACATCTAGATGTCCTATTATTCCAACCCAATCTGTTTGATTACCGTATTCTATATGACCGGCATAACCATCAACATTCAAAGTTTTAAAACCATCTTTTTGTCCTAAATTCAACATAAAATAAAGAGCTTCTTTTAATTTTTGTCCAAAAGGAGCGCCTTTATTTTCTGGTTTAAATGTTTCTAATTTATTCTCTATTCTTAACAAATCTTGCAGAGTTTTAACAATAATATCTTTTCTTTTTAAAACTTCTTTTTTAAAATCAAACATTATTTATCTCCTTTTTTGGTTTTTTTGGATATTTACTATAATTCAGAAAAAAGACATCATGCGGTAAAACCATTTATTTGTAAAAATTAATATTTTCGAGAATTAATTTTACTTTTAGCGAAATTTAAAAATAACGAAAATAAATAAGTTAAGACGGTTAAAAGGGAAGCGGTTAAAAAAAGATAAAAATACCCTTGTTTTGTCTTTCCTAATAAATCTCCTATAATGCCAGGTTTGTGAGGGTTGATGAAATCATAAGGATATTTATAATCTTCCCCTTTTATTTTGCCGATAATTAAATAAATAATTAAATAAGTCAAAGGGTGGATAATCCCTAAATAAGCTTTTTTACAAGACATGCCAATATTTTTTTTCGAAAAATAAAAGACAGTGTATAAAAGAGGGATAATAGTGTGTTGAAAATCAACAGTTTTAAAACTAAAGTTCTTAATTTCATCTCTATCTAGAATCGAATGATTAATAATCGCAGTAAATAAAATGCTTACTAAAGTTATAAAAGTTAAAACAGCAAAGTTCTTCTTTTTTCGCCAAGGAGTAAAGAATAAAAGCATCACTATTAAAACTAAAAAATTACTTTGATAAGTGAACTTGTTGAATAATTTTTTCCAATCATGCAACAAGTCTGTTCCTTTAATCACTTTTTCATCTACTTGTGCGATAAAAACTCCTAAAGAGATTGATAACAAGCCCAAACAGAATAAAACATATAATAATTCATAAATTCCGCCTTTGGATGTATTTTGGTCTGATAAATTCTTTTTAATAAATTTCTTTTGATTCATGTTGAATAACCCTTCTTTGAAGAAAATTGATAAAAACAGCACCTTTTAAAACGCTGATTTTATCTTATTATAAAAATATTTT
>NZ_AKIN01000250.1:0-745 GCF_000309405.1 Vaccinium witches'-broom phytoplasma str. VAC | reverse complement strand
GATCAAAAATAAATATTTAATTAAATTTAAATAACTAAAAAATTATAAGACCTTTTGAATCCCTATACGAAATAATCACCTCAGATGAGAAATAAATAAAGGAGTTATTGTTAATGTTTAAAATTAAACATCATTTATTATTCTTAAATATATTTATATTTGCTTTCTTAGTATTATTTTTAATTACTAGTAATAATCCTATTATGGCGATGGGAAATAAACATAGTAATAATAAAGAAATTACCAACGATGAAGAATATGCTTTGTATATACAAGCAGAACTTGCAATACAAAACGAATTAACAAGCGTCAAAATTAATAATGAAAAAAAATTAGAACTTTTTTATAAACAAAGTTGTATTACAAAAACAATCACAAAATATAATAAAAGAAAAAACAATCATCAATTATCAATTTCCCATCATAATCAACCAGAAAGTTCTCGAAATAATTTACATTCTTTAACAAAAAATGATAATAATTTATCTGGCGATCTTCAATATATTAATTTTACAAAAAACAATTCTAATACATATTCAGTTGATAAACCAGAAAGTTCTAAAAAGAACAATTCTAAAAATAAAGGAGTGGTAATTAATGATTAAATTAAAAAAAACAATTTAAAATAATTTATCTTTGTTTAATAAATTTTATAGGATTATTATTTGTTGTTAATAATTATCAATTAATGGCGATGCAAAACAATAATTTATTAGATTCAAGAGCATCAGAGGAACATTTATAT
>NZ_AKIN01000251.1:0-1416 GCF_000309405.1 Vaccinium witches'-broom phytoplasma str. VAC | reverse complement strand
TGAATAATTATGAAAACACCTTTAGACCTAATTAAAACTTATCTAACCTTTAAGTCTTATTTTACTTGGTTTTTAATGGCTACCACTATCTTCGGTATTTTCGTTTTCTTTAAAAGCAAACTTGCTGCTAATCAACAACAACAATCAACCGCATGGAAAGGCTATTTAACTTATTTTTTAATTATTATCGGTATTTTAAGTTTCATTTACTTATGTTTCTTTCATAAACCAAAAGAACCATCTAGTAAATATACTGGTCAATTAGTCCAAGAAATCGATAAAGCCATCGACAAATACGATGAAGTCATCAACAATTACCAAGGACTAAAAGATAATTGGGAACAAGAATTAACCAAAGTAGAGGTCGAATTAAAAACACTCTATGAAGAACAAAAAATAACCCAAGAACAAAAAGAAAAAATCAAAGAACTAATAAACCAAACAGAAACAAAGATTAACGAAATCAAAACTAAAAAACAAGAAATTGAAAATAACATTAATGTCTTAAAAGAACAACTAAAACAAAAAGAAGAAGCATTAGCCACCAAAGAAAAAGAGATAAAATTAACTGAAAAACAAATCGCGGAATCCACTGATTTAACCGAAAAAGAAAAACTACGCGCTAAATTAGATATACTTTATGACGAAAAGATTGTATTAGTTAAACAAATTACTGAAATAAAAAACCAAATAGGGTTATTAGAAAACAAAATCGAGAATTTAACCGAACAACTTCAACGCGCTGAAGATTACAAAAAACTATTAGAAAAACGATATAAAGATTTAACTGATGGCGAAAAATCTTTATTCAACCAAATAAAATCCGTCGAACAACGCCGCTACGAAATCCAAAATAACATCAGCCAAGTTAACGAAAAAATAGAAAAAATCGAAGCAGAACAAGACTTATACAAAACATTAAAAGAAAAATACCAAGCAATGCATATTCGAGCGCAAACCTATGAAAAAGAAAACGAAGCATCGGCTGGTAATATCATCAAATGGGGATTCAAAGCCTTCGATAAAGTAACTGATTTAATCCCTGCCAAATATGGTATGAAAATCATAGGCAAATCGATTACTTTTACACGTAAATTCTCACAAGGGTTCACAAAAACTACTTTAATTCTTCACGAAGGACACCGTTTATGGCATATGTATAACGAAGTAGCGAACGAAAACAAAGAATCACTCCCAATGATTACCAAAGAAGCCTTAGAAATGTATACCAAAGACATCGATCGCGAACTAGCCAAACTCGACGCCGACCAAAAAGATTACCAAAAGAAACTAGAAGAATATAAAACACGTATGGAAAGTGATAATTTGAATAAAGAGTTTATGAATTCTCGTAATTTAATAAACACCATCGAAAAAAACGAAAAATCAATTATCATCGAATATTCTAACATAATT
>NZ_AKIN01000252.1:0-636 GCF_000309405.1 Vaccinium witches'-broom phytoplasma str. VAC | reverse complement strand
TTATACATTAAAATACGTTGTTTTGCGTTCAATTTTTGTTGTTGAAGTGTTGATTTAACAAACCAACTTATAAAAATTTTAATTTATCTTTTTTTAATTTAATTCTTTTTATTTAAATCTTAAAATGTAAATCCAGCATCTTCTAATTCTCTAGCTCCAAATCCAGCCAATCTTAAATCTTGATATGTAAATCCAGCATCTTTTAATTCTCTAGCTGTAAATCTATCAGCTTTTAAATTTCCAGCTGTATACCCAGCATCTTTAAAATCTTTAGCTGTATAACCAATTTTTTGTTTTAAATCATAAGGAGGTCCCCACTCTAAAATATTTAATTGTCTATTTGTATAACCGGCATCTTTTAATTCTTGGAATGAATAACCTAAATCTTTTAATTCTTTAATTATATATCCGGCATCTTTAAAATCTTTAGCTGTATATCCAGCATCTTTTAATTGTTTAGCTGTAAATCCAGCAGCTTTTAATTCTTTAGCTGTATATCCAGCATCTCTGAATTCCTTAGATGTATATGCAAGATATTTTAACTGTTTAACTGTATATCCAGCATCTTTTAATTCTTTAAGTGTAAAACCAAGCTTTATTTTTAAATCATGAGAATCAGCCCCTAATTTTTTAAAA
>NZ_AKIN01000253.1:0-422 GCF_000309405.1 Vaccinium witches'-broom phytoplasma str. VAC | reverse complement strand
TAATTATGTCATAATATTCGCCGATAACGGATTTTTCTTGAGTTTCAATTTGTTGAACTATTTTCCTTGATTCTCCGTATTCTTTCTTAATTTCATCAGATTGTAATTTATGTTTATATTCTTCTATTTTCTTTTCTTGGTCTTTGTAGTCGGCGTCGAGTTTGGCTAAATCGCGGTCGATGTCGTTAAGATACGAGTCTAAAGTTTCTTTGGTAATCATTGGTGCTGATTCTTTGTTTTCGTTGACTACTTCATTATACATATGCCATAAACGATGACCTTCGTGAAGAACTAAAGTAGTTTTTGTTAATCCTTGTCCAAACTTTTGAGTGAATTTCATAGTTTTCCCAATTATCGAGAGTCCGTATTTAGCAGGAATTAAATCAGAAACTCGATCGAAAGTTTTGAAGCCAAATTTAAAG
>NZ_AKIN01000254.1:0-479 GCF_000309405.1 Vaccinium witches'-broom phytoplasma str. VAC | reverse complement strand
AAAATAAAAGGAGTTTTAATTGATGTTTAAAATCAAAAATAATTTATTATTATTGAATGCATTTTTTGTATTTATTTTCTTAGGATTATTTTTAATTATTAATAATCAACAAGTAATGGCTGCCCCTAATGAAGAGTTTGTTGGCGATATGAGAATCGTTAATACAACTGTATCAAATATTGATATTCTTAAAAATCATGAAACATTTAAACAATATTTTGATTTTACGTTAACTGGTCCGCGTTATAACGGAAACACAGAAGAATTTGCAATTATTTGGAAAATTAAGAATCCACCTCGTAATTTATTAGGTGTTTTTTTTGATAATAGCACTAGAGATGATGAAGATGATAAATATACTTTAGAAGAATTAAAACAAATGGGTAATGGAGCTAAAAATATGTATATTTTTTGGCAATATGAACAAAAATAATTTTTCTTAATTCAAAAAGGAATTTTAATAAATAATGATTAAATTA
>NZ_AKIN01000255.1:0-549 GCF_000309405.1 Vaccinium witches'-broom phytoplasma str. VAC | reverse complement strand
TGTATTTATTTCTTCATCGATAGGTTCTAATTTTATTTCTAGTTGTTCTTGTTGTAAGAATCTTGCCTTATCTTTTTCGGATTCTTTATTAAATTGGTTTCTTTTATTTTTTAGTTCTTTAATTATGTTATAATATTCGCCGATAACGGAATTTTCTTCTTGTTCGATTTTTTTAACTAATTTCCTTGACTGTCCGTATTCTTCCAGGATTTTTTTGTCTTGTAATTTATCTTTATATTCTTCTATTTTCTTTTCGTAGTCTTTTTTGTCAGCTTCGAGTTTGGCTAGGTCGCGATCGATTTCGTTAAGATACGAGTCTAAAGTTTCTTTGGTAATCATTGGGAGTGATTCTTTGTTTTCATTCACTACTTCGTTGTACATATGCCATAAACGATGCCCTTCGTGAAGAATTAAAGTAGTTTTACCCATGCCTTGAGCATATTTTTTAGTAACACTAATAGTTTTGCCTAATGTTTTAATTCCAAATTTAGCAGGAATTAAATCAGTAACTTTATCAAAAGCTTTGAAGCTAAATTTAAAGACATTACC
>NZ_AKIN01000256.1:0-330 GCF_000309405.1 Vaccinium witches'-broom phytoplasma str. VAC | reverse complement strand
TTTACTTTTAACGTCCAAAAAAGAAAAAAGATTATCGCGTTACCTGATTCTTTAGAACCTTATCAAACCATCCGTGATTGGAAACGTGAAAATAATTTATTTACTTTTCCGCCGTTAATCGAAGAAGATGAATACGAAGAAGAAATTAAAGAAGCTGAAACTTATTTTGAAGTCACTTCTCCTTCCTATAAAAAATTTAATATTCCTTTTAAAGTTAAAATCGTTTCCCATCTTTTCGAAACCGATAATAACATTTATTTAATTTTTTGTAACGATTATTCTGTAAAAATTAAATTAGTTGAAGAATACAAAACTAATTATATAAATTGG
>NZ_AKIN01000257.1:0-284 GCF_000309405.1 Vaccinium witches'-broom phytoplasma str. VAC | reverse complement strand
ATTATTTTTTTTAGTCTTAGAAAAGAAAAAAAGACTAACTTAATAGTTAGTCTTAAAGAATTTTTAAAAAATAAAAAGTGTCTAAACTTTTGGAACACCTCAGTTTGTCCCACGGATGATTTATTTGTTTTTCTAAAAATAAATATTTTAAAGATGTAAATATTTTTTTATTTTGGGCGTCAAGTAAATTTTTGGGGTTGATTATTTGGCAGTAAAGGTTTAACTTTTTCCATTGGCCTTGTTCAATGTATTTTATTAGTTGTTGTAATACGGATAGATTAATT
>NZ_AKIN01000258.1:0-270 GCF_000309405.1 Vaccinium witches'-broom phytoplasma str. VAC | reverse complement strand
TTAATTAACATGGTTATTTGTTTCCTTCCAAGTGTGTGTGTTGTTAAATAAAAAAAGACCCTGGAGGGTCTGGTTTGTGATTAAAGATTAATTTAATTCTTTCGGTTTTTGAGGAGGTCGGGTTGTGTCTAAAAATTGATAATAAGTTTTGGCACATGTTTGTTCATCGATATACCAATCATCAAAAAAGATACCATCTACATATTTATAATAATAACTAGTTCCGTTTTCATTATAAAGCCAGCGGGAAGAACGGCCGAATTTATTACG
>NZ_AKIN01000259.1:0-279 GCF_000309405.1 Vaccinium witches'-broom phytoplasma str. VAC | reverse complement strand
TTCTAATTTCTTGACTAGTGTCGTTTTTCATTTTTTTCTCCTTTTTATTTGTTTTTTTGTTATAAAAATAAAAACCCTAAATAGTTAAATTTAGGGGTATATTTACTTTTATGATAGTGTGTTAATGTTATTATGCATGTAAGGTTTTAATATATTAGTTAAAAAAGCAATAATTTTAATCAATTATTTCTACTTTGTCTTCGCCAAAGAAATGAACCGCTAAATCGACAATGATTTTCTTTTTCGCCGTTTCATAAGTAATGTATGGATCTAAAAAAC
>NZ_AKIN01000260.1:0-236 GCF_000309405.1 Vaccinium witches'-broom phytoplasma str. VAC | reverse complement strand
CTAAAGTTTCTTTGGTAATCATTGGTGCTGATTCTTTGTTTTCGTTGACTACTTCGTTATACATATGCCATAAACGGTGTCCTTCGTGAAGAATTAAAGTGGCTTTCGTCGCCCCTTGTGTGAATTTACGTGTAAAAGTAATTGATTTACCTATTATTTTCATACCATATTTAGCAGGGATTAAATCAGTAACTTTATCGAAAGCCTTAAAACCAACTTTAAAGATGTTACCAAAA
>NZ_AKIN01000261.1:0-254 GCF_000309405.1 Vaccinium witches'-broom phytoplasma str. VAC | reverse complement strand
ACAAAAACCAAATAAACCTTCAAGAACTAAACGCGAAATAGAAACTCCAAAACCTAAAATTAAAATAACACAAGAAAAATATGATAAAATTGAATCTTACGTCTTATCAGAAAATGAAAACGAAGTTTTATCGCTAAATGATCTTTCTGAAGAAGAAATAACTACAATTGAAAAAATAAAAAATAGTTGGAAATTAAGTTTAGAATTACAAAAGGATAGACAAAAAACAATATTAGAATATCAAGAAACATGTG
>NZ_AKIN01000262.1:0-374 GCF_000309405.1 Vaccinium witches'-broom phytoplasma str. VAC | reverse complement strand
CTAGAATAATCTGGGGAGAAGTTAATAATTGCGCATGAAGGCCAAAACCTAACAAAAAGCAACTAAAATATAAAGCAATTTTTTCAATAACAGTTAATTGGTTCATGAAAAGATGGTATTAATTTAATTTATTTAATTGGTCTTGTAAATGTTGAATGCATTCATTTAAATAAGGTTTTAATTCTGCTTGCGTATTAGGATCTTCTATTTCCTTTTGATAGGCGGCAAGATCTTGTTTTAAATTAATTTTCGCAGCTATTTGAGATATTTTATCATCAATGGTTTGAATTCTATTTTCTTTACTAATTTTGTCATTATTAAGAGTAGTTTTATCAGTAGAAGTTAATTGAGTATTTTTTAATTTTTCTTCTATA
>NZ_AKIN01000263.1:0-439 GCF_000309405.1 Vaccinium witches'-broom phytoplasma str. VAC | reverse complement strand
AAACCAAAGGAGGCAAAAATATATGAATCGAACCAAATCCTTAAAAAAGTTTTCTTAATCATTTCTTTATTAACCACTATTTTATTCATTAAACCTATTATTGCTCATTCTTTCTTTCATCGCCAAATCAAATCAACTATTAAACTAGTAGACTACCGAACCCTTCAACAAGAATGGTTAGCAACTCAACCTCAATTCATCCGTCATGATATCCAAGTTTTTTCGAAAGAAAGTATTCCTGAAATCTTAAAATATTTTGATATAGAAGCTTATTTTTATGATATTTCATCTCCTTCCTATAACCCCTACGGTTATACTTTCTTTAAACCCAAATTAAAAAATCCTCCTCAAGGATTAATTGGAGTTTATTTTAAACCTAGAATCAATCCTTTTAACGAAAAATATTCTCATGAAGAAGATGAATACACCTTAGAAGATC
>NZ_AKIN01000264.1:0-1130 GCF_000309405.1 Vaccinium witches'-broom phytoplasma str. VAC | reverse complement strand
AAGGAAATTAGAGATTTATTTTTAAATTTTCAACAAGTAGATTATCTCACTCGTTTTTATTTAAGTCTCGCCAATATGGCTCAAATCCAAGCGGAATTAATTGTTTCTCAATTAAAAAATAACCAATTAATTATCTTAGACCGTTGGTTACCATCTACTTATGCTTACCAATTATTTCCCTTTTCTAAGGAAAAGAAACAACTTTTACCTTTAAAAAAGATCTTTAAGCTGAATCATGAAACTATTTTAAAAAAACCTGATTTATTAATTTATTTAGATATTGACCCTCTCATCGGAAGAACTAGAAAGAAAAAACAAAAAAACCATCAAAGAGATCTGATTGAAAGACAATCATTAACTTATTTTCAAACCGTTCGCCAAGGATACAATCATTATCTCACTCATTATACTAGTGGTATTAATAAATTAATCTTAAACGGAAGTGATCCCATTCCATCCAATATCCAAAAAATTATGAAATATCTAGGAGAAAGATAATGGCTATTGTTATTAAGAAAAAATGTCAAAACGGTAATCTTTATTTTTATTACCATAATGGAAAAATTAAAACCATCAAACCTGATGGAACCATTACTTGGAAAACGAAAAAAATTAAGAAGAAAAGACCTTAAAAAAGGTCTTTTTTTCTTTAGAAAGGAATTTATATGTTAACTAACGAAGATTTTTACCACATTAAACAATTCAATACTAATATTCAATGTGTCAATATTTTAAAAAAACTTTTTCATAAAACATCATTTTTACTTAATTTTAATGAATATATGTTTCATTACCACCATTTGCTAGATCAATATTTAACTGATAACAACTATCATTCACAAAGCCAAAAAGTCATCCGCGGTAAAATCAATGAATATCTTATTTTACTCTATTTTCAAAACAAAGGAATCACACACTTATATCCTCAAGCCTATTTATTTTTCATCCCCGATATTAAATTTGATTTAGTGTTATTTACGAAAACAAAAAGAATCATCGCTTTTAACTTCAAAACATGTCTTCGTGATCGTTATAAACAAGCCATGGTAGAAGCCCAACAATTAAAAAAACTCGATACTCGTTTTGAATTTTATTTATTGACTAATAACATTGTGGAAACTCAAAGATTA
>NZ_AKIN01000265.1:0-378 GCF_000309405.1 Vaccinium witches'-broom phytoplasma str. VAC | reverse complement strand
ATTTTTTTTATGTTATCATATAGTAAATTAATAAATCATTTTTTCTAAAAGGTATTTGTTTTAGAAAAAATTAGTTGTTTTCATTTGGAACTATTTTGCTGGGGCTCGCCCATTTAAGTAAAAAAAATAATTAAACCTTATATCTCCAGTTTATTTAAAAATTAATTTCCAAATAGGTTTAAAACATAAAATAAATTCAAAAAATAATTAATTAGATATTATCGAAACTAGTTTCTTAATTTATTTTTATTAAGTAGAAAAAGTTTATCAGGAATTTTTAAAAATAAAAAAGATCATCATCAAAATTAACTTACCAGCGATTATTGATAAAATTTATAATAATTATATTAAGCTAAAATATAAATTTTTAATTTAAAG
>NZ_AKIN01000266.1:0-548 GCF_000309405.1 Vaccinium witches'-broom phytoplasma str. VAC | reverse complement strand
ATTAAATTTTTTTATAATAACAATAGGTTAATAAAATAAAGAAGGGAATTCTTTTTTACTTATATGATAACAAAACAACATCATTACGATCTAAATACCAAATTAAAGGTTATTTGTGCGAAAAAAGAAGGTTTATTAAGCAACAAACAAATTCAAGCCAAATATAAGATCAAAAATAAAACTCAAATATATAAATGGCTGACTTGGTTTGATAATCAACAACTTCATCGCTTGCAACAACCCCAAGGTAAACAATATAAATACGCCAAAGGCCTTTACGGAAATCAAGATGAAAAAGAAATTAAAAAAATTAAATTAGAGATTAAAAAAATATTAGAACAAAATAATCTAAAAAAAAATAAAAATTTTTATTTTGATATTATCAATAAATATAAAAATAAAATGACTTTAAATCAACTTTTAAGATGTTTAGGTTTAGCTAAAACCACTTATTATCGTTGGCTCAAAAATTATATAAATACAAATTAAATAAAAATTTATCAACTCCCTTCTTTTTAAAAAGGAAGTTTTTTTGTGTTTTTTTAAAA
>NZ_AKIN01000267.1:0-378 GCF_000309405.1 Vaccinium witches'-broom phytoplasma str. VAC | reverse complement strand
TTAAAGAAAAAGTTTTTTTTACGCTGGGATAGATATTAATTCAGGGATTTTGTTTTGATTAGTTTGTTTAATTCTTTTTTGGACTCTTGTGTAGTTAGGGTTTTGAAGTTTTAGTTCTTCTTTGATTGTGTTTATTTCTTCATCGATGGGTTCTAATTTTATTTCTAATTGTTCTTGTTGTAATATTTTTGGTTGTTCATTTTTGATTTCGTCGGTTATTTGTCCTCTTTTGAGTTCTAATTCTTCGATGATTTTAGTGTATTCGTTGATAATTGATGTTTCGTTTTTTTCGATGGTTTTTATTAAATTACGAGAATTCATAAACTCTTTATTCAAATTATCACTTTTCATACGTGCACTATATTCTTCTATTTTCTT
>NZ_AKIN01000268.1:0-360 GCF_000309405.1 Vaccinium witches'-broom phytoplasma str. VAC | reverse complement strand
GAAAAAACGGAACAGCTCATTCATTTTGTTAAAACTCCTTTTTTAAGTTTGGCTAAATAAAAAAACTAAATTGTTTATTTTTAATTAATAAACAATTTGGTTTAATTAGTTGTTTTTTGGTACTACTTTGATGGCTCCTCTAAAGATGGTTAATGTCAATTTATTATAATTTAAAACATCCGAAGAAGTGCTATTTTTGTTTAAAACTGCATGAATAACTTATGTTCCTCTAATTGATCTTTCTGTAAAAGAGGCGCGGACCGTAAATCTTTTGATTAAAATAACAATAAAAACAACGTAAAAAAAAATAGAAAAATTTCAAAAGAATATTTCAAATTATTTTTTATTTTATCTCTTTTA
>NZ_AKIN01000269.1:0-750 GCF_000309405.1 Vaccinium witches'-broom phytoplasma str. VAC | reverse complement strand
CCTCCATTGTCATTTCATAAGAAAATACCAAAATATGAGGATAATGAAAATTTTCTTGGTGTTTGGTTTTGGTGATATCTAAAAGAAGGTTGTAGACAAAAGTGGTTTTGCCTAAACCAGTATGTCCCCCAATAGTGATGATTTGGCCTTTTTTGAATCCTTTTGTGGCTTGATTTAAACCTTTGAAAGTTTCAGATAAACGGTAATATTCTTCTTGAATTTTTTGTTTTGCTTGGTTGTCGGTGGCAAAAAACTCAGGATAACAAGAGGATATTTGATTTAAAGTTAATAAGGTTTGGTCGGATTTGTGAGGAATAAAAGCCATAAAGTTTCTTAATTTATCAAAGATTTCTTGGTAATATAAGTTTTTAGTGTAAGGATCTTGATTTTCAAAAGAAGGATTAATAATTTTTAATAGTTGTTGGAACAGTTTTTCTTGGGTATAGGTGTGTTTTAAGTTGTCTAAGAAATCAAGGTTATTTTCCTTACTAAAATCATTGCTTAAAAAAGATAATGATTCTTTAGTAAAGTTATCTTGGGGAAAATTAGTTTGTAAATATGTTAATAACTCTTTGATTATCTCAGTTTGAGATTTTATTTTATCCCAAGGATGAGTTGTTGGTTTTTCTAAAAATAAATATTTTAAAGTTGTAAATATTTTTGTATTTTGGGAGTCAAGTAGATTTTTGGGGTTTATTATTTGGCAGTAAAGATTTAACTTTTCCCATTGACCTTGTTCGATATAATTTA
>NZ_AKIN01000270.1:0-240 GCF_000309405.1 Vaccinium witches'-broom phytoplasma str. VAC | reverse complement strand
CTTTAGCCAACAAAACTTCAGTAACTAAAACAGAAGAATTTTATCACATCTTCGAAAAGACTTTAATCGAAGCAATCACTACCAACGAAGAGATCATTTTATCGCCTCAAATTGGATTCAAAGATATGTACAATTTGTTACAAAACATTATCTTCAATAAAGATAAGATATAGTTGTACAACACCGGAGGAAATAATCTTGTCTTTTCCATTAGCAAAAAAGAGACCAACGAATCAAATT
>NZ_AKIN01000271.1:0-394 GCF_000309405.1 Vaccinium witches'-broom phytoplasma str. VAC | reverse complement strand
GATACGGCGACCACCGAGATCTACACTCTTTCCCTACACGACGCTCTTCCGATCTTTGCGATTAAAATATTTTAAAATAATAATTTTTAATATTAATGGTACGGGTGACAGGACTTGAACCTGCACGCCAAAAGCGCTAGATCCTAAGTCTAGTGCGTCTTCCATTCCGCCACACCCGCAGATTAATTTAAAGTTGTCGCATTTATGTTGTTAGCCTTGGCAGGCCCAGCTGGATTTGAACCAACGAATGACGGAGTCAAAGTCCGTTGCCTTACCACTTGGCTATGGGCCTACAAAAGATATAAAGATAAAATAATAAATTGGGGCGGCTGATGGGAATCGAACCCACGCGTGTCGGCTCCACAAGCCGCTGCGTTAACCACATCGCAAAGAT
>NZ_AKIN01000272.1:0-294 GCF_000309405.1 Vaccinium witches'-broom phytoplasma str. VAC | reverse complement strand
GTGCGGAGGAATTTGAATTAAGATAAAATCATATTTTTTGTATATTATTCTTATAAAATTTTTTTAAATGTTTATACATTCATAAAAATATATCAATTTCATTATTTTAAACTATTTTACCGCACTATTCATTTTTTTAGACAACTTTGACCTCTAAAACACGATTCTTTAAGACTTCAAATTAAACCGATAATTTTCTATTTTTCCCAACTAACAAAGTTTTTTTCATTAGACAAAAAAGTATCTAATGTTTTTTTATAATTTGCTAGTTTCAAAAGATATTTATAATAACAT